>CAYQTU010000046.1:0-11576 GCA_964420575.1 uncultured bacterium | reverse complement strand
AACCAAGAGCCTTGGATCTTTGGAAGGGATAAAGCAGGCTATTGCCCGATTTCAAAACCAGATCCGTGATTATGAAACAGAGATCGCCGAATGGCAAAAATTTATCGATGAAAATGGTAACGCGGCAAGTATTAAAAAGGATCAGTCGTTGGCTTTTGGAAAATCCTTTATGTTGGAGATGGATGTTCCTAACCGAGTGGATAGAGCCGTTGAGCTGAGCGCGGGGGATTGGGGATTAAGGACAAAACGGTCTGCGCTTCGGATCTTTTATGAAAAAGTGATTTTAGATATTTTGGCGTCGCGTGGAACAACCGGTGAAGACAAATTGTACCGCGGCCACCAAAAATTTGAAAATACAACAGATGTTCCGGCAACCTTTAAACCGATCATCCAGAAAGTGATCGATCAATTAATGCAGCGTGAGATCTCAGAAGAGGCGGTTGAGGTTACGGGTGCCTCTTATATTTTAGTGATCCCTCCTGGATCTACGGATGCCGATGTGGCGCATGAATTGGACCGTTACGGGAACCAGATCAAAGCGATCGTGGGGCTGGATGCGTTAGAGCAAACCCATTGGGTGGTATTGGCGCGGAGCCGGGATTATGCGCCTTCCATTATGCTGATCCCCTCGAAACAATTTTCAGAAAGCCAGGCCTTGCAAACCGGGAATACGGCCATGATCTTGCCGGCGCAAGAGATCCGGCAAGGAAAGTTGATCATTAATCCGAACCAGCAGGACCTCTTGGAAGAAACGAAAAAAGCAAGAGATTACCGGTTTTTAACAAAAGCGCAAAAACGTTTGGAGCATCTTCCCAGGGCCGTTTCTGTTTCTCAAAACGAAGATATGATGAATCCCTCATCCTCGGCCGAACCTTTTGGGTTGGGCCGTACCGATATTATTCCTCCTGCCATGATGGAGGCTTACGGCGTTCTGGGGCAAAATATCGGCAGCAAGGATTGGTCTCCTCAAGAGTGGATCGATAAGCTGCTTTCTTTGGGGAGTGAAGGGTTAGAGCTTAAGACGAACGAAGAGATCTTGAAGTTAGCGGTTGATGAGGAGCCTGTCGGCCCGGGGACCGGACGTGCGATCGATACGGCTT
Source organism: uncultured bacterium (assembly GCA_964420575.1). Classification (GTDB taxonomy): domain Bacteria; phylum Omnitrophota; class Omnitrophia; order Omnitrophales; family Aquincolibacteriaceae; genus CAYQTU01. The sequence continues at coordinate 10,476 of CAYQTU010000046.1, read as the reverse complement.
TTAACCAGATGGTTACCGCTTATGGGGCTGTCATGGCGCAACCCGTCCTCGCCGGGAAGGAAAGTCCGGTCCGGACCTTAGACCTTCAGCGGGATAGTAAAAATAAAGCCTTTTTAGAACTAGTTGAAAGTCTTATTCAAAAATACCCGGGTTCAGGGCTTCTTAGAGATGCGAAAAAACAGATCATGGGATTTGATTTTTATGAGAATAGTGCATTAGGAGAATTTATCCTTACCCTCCAACTTGCAGCCATGTTGGCCGCTTATACCAAATATGTCCTTCCGCTACCGGAAGAGCAACGCACCCAGCTAGTTCCGTTGTTTCCGTTGATCGCGCAATACAGCCAATTTGAAAAGATCAAAAGTAAAATATGGCCGGCTGCCCAAAAGATCGCGCTTTGGAGCATGACCCGTCAGAGCCTTTCCGCAAAAGAATGGAAAGCTGCTGAAGAGAAGGTCCGCGAAGCTGCTGCCACTGTGAAATTCGGGATCATGGTGGAATATGTTTCTCTTCTGAAGGGCAAAGAATTGGAAATGTTCATGACGGATCCTGAGATCGTCCGTTTTAATGTCGGCAATAATGACCTGAACAAGGATTTCTGGGAAGTGAAAGTCAGAGCTCCGATGGACCGGGAGCGTGCTGAAAATGCTCTTTTCTTTGATCAACTGCATCCTGAATTGCTTTCAGGAATGGAAAACCTGCTGATTTTGGCCAAGCGGTATGGAAAGAAAGTTTGTTTTTGCGGGGGATCAGCTGAAGATCCAAAATTCTTGGCCATGGTGGATAATTGGCATCGCAGGGGCTTGCCCGTTTCAGTCAGCGTTGCCCGCGAAGGAATTCTCAACGTTAATCACGCCCTCCAAGTGTTCCAGAATGTCCCGGACGAGGAACAATCTAGCGTGGCCTTGATGGCCGAAGAAGAAGACCTTCTCAACATCCGTGCAGCCAATTATGTCCGCCGGCATTTAGGGAAATCCGAAACCGTTCTGATCCTGCTCGAAGAGTGGCAGGAACGGTACCAAAATGCGGGTTATCATCATTCTCTTTATCGTCTTGGGATCGATCCTAAAAACAATATCGGAGGGTTTGAAGAATTCATTTTTCTTAAAAAAATGATCCAAGCCTTGTTGGACAATGACCTGTACCGGCATAAGCTGGAGGCGATGGAACTTTCGAAAGGGGATATTCCGAACGCCGAAGACATGGAAAAGATCCTGAGCTATTTGGTGGAGGAGAAGCTTATTTTCTCCGAAGAAAAAGAATCCCTTTTGAAGGCATTTGAATTCATTGAACGCGTCCAAGTGTTATTCGCTGAACTTCAGCAGAGTAATCCTAAAGAGTTCAGCACGAACCTCTATCCCGGAAATTTAACGGCATTTTTAAAAGCCTATGAAGCTAAATACGGTCGTCCGAAGTGGTTGTCCGCCCAGAAAGAGGATTTGTGGCTGCAGGAATTCTATAAGGAATATTATCAGCATGCGTCCGGGGTTTTTGAAGCTGTAGGGCATACAATCCATGAATATTATGCCCGTATGTTCCCGCCAACCTATAGCGGCATGAAGGTCCTTAAAACTTACCGGAAAACTGACGGAGAAGAGCGCAGCATCAAACTCCAGGTGCGTCATGGCTTGAGTTTCCGTTTTGAGCATGGATTTACCGAAGAATCCAAAATGTACCTGCATGTTGAAGATGCTGAGGACTATTTCCGCGAACATCCTGAAGCAATGTTCGAAGTTTTTGTCCTAGCGGCTAAGGAAAATGTGCTGATCAGCCATCGGACCCGTCGCGCCATGAAAAAAATACAACTGGAATTGGCTATGGCGCCTAAAAAGATGCAGCGGGAAACGACCAAGGCATTACAAAAATCTTTTAACGGGTCTTTTTTAGAGCTCTTGAAGATGGATTCCGATATCAGTTATCCGGTTTGGCGAATGCAGCAATTCCATTCCCTTGGGCGATATTTCCCTTATTTTGACATTTTGAAGGATTATTACTATGCCGATGGTTCCCGCTTTTCCCTCCAGATGCAAACGCTTCGTTCTCTTGAAGCCATGGAAAAACTTTTTGAGAACGGACAGACAGCTTCTTACCAAAGAGCGGCATCGGCCTTTCGTGAGGTCAGGAAGGATCCTTCGCAGATCATGGTCTTGCGGTTAGCTGTATTTTTAAATGAAATCATCCCCATTATGTCCAAAGGTTCCTTTTCCTGGGAATCTGTGGAAAAAAATGTAGCCGAAGTCCTTGAGCGACTTGGGATCGATGACGAAAAGGTCACCCAACAGATCTCATGGCTGGTTTATCATCAACACAATTTGGCGCTAAATAGTTTTCTTTCTCAGGAAGAGATCAAGATCGCATTGCAAGATGTTCTTAAAAGCCCGGGATTCAGTCCGGAACTGTTCCGTTTGCTGTATGTGATGGGTTTTTCGATCCGGGTTGCGGAAGCGAATCCGGAGAGCCAGATCATGTTGCCTCGGCGCGGTGCGGAATCTCCTCTGGCCCATTTAGACCAATTCTATGAAGCCGGCAAGATTTTAACCCCCAAGCGGAATCCGATCCCCGGTACAGAAATGATCGAACTTGGCTCGGAAGATCTTGATCGGGCCATTACCAAGGCTGATCAGATTGTTTCATGGGGCGGCAAAGAAGAGATCTGGGAAAGTCTCGAACAGTTTGTGCAGACCGGCGAGTGGCTCAACGTAATGCGTGATTACTTGGCGCATACGAACGGGGGTTCAGACCCTCGTCTCAAGGAGATCTTAGTGGGCTTAGGAGAAGATCCCAAACTGCTTCGCCACCTTTTGGATGATTATAATACCCGAACTTCCGTTTATTACATGAGGACCTTGGATAACGCATCGCTTTTAAAGCACCTTTTCTTCTATCGCCATCTTTTATATCTCAACGAAACAAAAGACTATGAAACGATCGCAACGGCTTTTTTCCCGCTGCCTCATCACTATAACCAGGCCTTTGAGGTGGTCCTGGGCGCTGCCGAGGATTGGCCGGAACAGCTGCCTCTTTTTTCAAGAGTGCTCTATGAAAATCAATTTTTCATCGAACACGGAGCAATGAGGAACCCTCCATCCGCGCCTCCGATCTATCGCTTCCTGGGTTCTTTTCCTAAAGAAGCGGATAACTTTGAAGACACTGAAACCCAGATCAAAACTCAATTAAGCCGGATCTTCCAGATCCCTAAAGGGCTGAGCAAAGTGCTCTTTAAAAGAGGGGAAACGGTCCGTTTTGAACAGGCCGATGCCCTTTATGGGCCGATCCGTATTGATAAAAAGGATGCATGGACCGGCAGCAAGACCCAAGCAGCGTTTTCGGATGAAGATGAAGAATTTCATGAAAGTCCGGCAAGCTTTCTTACCATTAACTTTTCATCGGATTGGCGGGGGCAATTTTTGACGGTTTCCACTTTGCTTCGCAGGGTATTCGGACTCAGGATCATGGACTTTAAATTTGTGAATATCAAAGGGTCGCCTTCAAGGGCTTACATCTACGCTTCCAAAAAAGGAAAAGCGCTGACCGCTGACGAAAAAAGAAAAATAGAAAACTATCTTGTGGAAAAACTTGATCTCAAGGCGATCAGCATTTCGGGCACCAAAGTCACTTCGGAAGTTCCTGAGGTAGTGATCCGGAAATTCAAGGTCAATCCGTTGGCTCGATTGCATGGCCGCCCGGCGTCGGACATTATTAAACTGATCAGAGGGTATGACCTTGCGATCGAGCATGCGACTTTGATCGTGAATGGTCTTTCCTATAATATGAAAAGCATTAATAACTTGCTCGGGGCCGGTGTGACCGGAGGCATGGAAGTCACTGTGAATCTTGAGGGCACTGATCGAGGCAAGCTTGAGGCCGCGATGGATGCTCTTGAAGAGAAAGTGTTTGCTTATGCCGAAGGGGATCGGGCCATCCCTCTTTTCCGTCGTGCTGAATCCCGTCAAGTTCCAACATTCCGTGATTCGATGTACCCAGTTATGACGTCTTTTTCGTTCGCATCGCCTGCGGCGGTCTCAGGGGCCTATGCGGCGGAAAAGATCCGGCATCGTCCCGAAGCCCGGCACCTGAGGGAGAGTGAAAAACTCTTTTTTGAATATATTCAAAGGCGAACGACTTATCCTATTGCGTTGAGTATTCTGAATGGACTTTCAGCGCAGATCGCCACCCAGCCTAATTTAGAGGGCGTTCTTCAAATGGCAGAGACCACTTCAAGCCGAGAAATCCGCCAGAATTTGGCGCGCATTCTCTACCATTTTTTCATGAAGAATAGAGCACTCGCGAACAATGAGTCGAATTTTATACGCATCGTGAACCTTTTAGGCGCGGATGTTGCCATCCAGGGGGAGATCGGAATGGCCCTGCTCTTGATGATGCGGGAGAACGAGGCCCTTTTGGATGGGGAGCACTACCAAATGATCTTAAATAAGTTAAAAGCCTTGCAAGATTTGGGAGCGGTCTCGGAACAATTTGTCTCGATAGTGATCGCCATCGAACAACTGTTAGAAAGTAAAGAAATTTATGCCGGTCAGCGTCCGGAATCCCGGGAACCGGTCTCTCTCAAGAAACAAACAAGCGAATGGATTCCTTTTGCTGAAATCGATACGATCACGTTAGGAGTAGCAGATACGGAGGACGGTAAAAATGAACCCGCGCCTGTGCTGAGACTGATCAAACGGGATCCCAACCTTTATCTTTTACAGGAAAAACACGGAGAGGAATGGGGGCCTGCTTTAGAGATCCGGAAAGGCGGAAAAGATGTTTTTCGGATCGGCCGCGGGAAAAAGACGGATGAACGAGGCGTCTCGAATGATTATGCGGTCAATCCCAATAATCATACGCTTTCGCGTTTTCATTTGATTATACGGACAGATTTTTCAGGAACTCGAGAGCCTCGCTTTCAGTTTGAAGATATCTCGCAGCGAGGAACCATTATTGCTCGAAATGAGGTGAAGCCGATTGCCTTGGCTCTTCGGAATATTGAATGGGATGAACAAAGAGCGCTTGACGGAAGACAAAATGAAATGATACAGGCCACGGGGGACGAAGTGATCGTTGAGGCCGGAACAGACCAGTACCGGCTGAAATGGATTCGAGGGACGGAAGGCTTTGGGGAGCTTTATTTTCAAAGATTTAGCCAAGGAGAAGAGCTTCCTCTAGGAAAGTTGTATTCCGATTCGAATGAAGAACAAGTTTTTACATTTGGAAGGATTAATTTTTTTCACGGGAACCGTCAGGATGAAACTTTGGCGGCGATGCATTTTATGGTTCAAGTCCGGGAAAATGCTGACAAACAGCCTGTTTTCGAGATCACGGATAAAAGCTTTTTAGATCGTGACCCTAAAACGAAAAAGGGAATTACGGTTAAAGGTCAAAACCTGAAGAGCGTTCCTGTCCCGCCCGAGGAGGTCGTTGAAGAGGAAACAACTCCAACGCCAACTCCTTCATCGGCGACCGGAGGGGATCGGACCATGGAATTGGCTTTTCGAGCAGAAGATAAAACCGGCACTCAGGGACTCGAAGGAGAAGAGACGGCGGAATTACCGAAACCCGTGAATATTAAAGTTCCTTTTGTTTCAGTGAGCACTGACCTTTTGATCCAAAGGAATCCGGATTTTTATAATCCCTATTTTGACGGAAAAGTGCAGACTTCTGATGGGAAGGTGTTGCGGCCTTTAGAAGAGATCCTGAAAGCCCTCAAAAGCGTTGTGGAAAGACGGTTGAATTCAAAACAAAGAGAGCAACTTAGAAAGTTGACGGCAGAAAAACCTTGGATCCTTGGCAACGAAGCCGTCTCGGCGTTCATCATGCATATCACCCATATGCTCTATGAATCCCATTATGCCGAAAGACAAGAAGAAACCGGGTTGAGGGATTACGTTGAAGGGTATCTGCGGGAAGTTCTGGATTATGAATCGAATCCCACGCCTGAAAAATTGGCAGCACTACAAGAAAAATATTTGCCTTATGCCCAACGGGAGATCTTAAGAGCAAGGCCTTACAGCAAGATTGCGACCCTTTGGCAGAAAAAACCCGGAAAAGTCGCGGTCGAAGGGGAAGGGCATACTTTAGGGAACCTCGTGATTTCCAGAGAAGCCTTTAAAATCTCCTCCTGGAGATGGGATCCATTGCATCAGCGCCGTTTGCCGGGTGAATATGTGCTCTTCGGAACATGGGGAGGACATGTGTTCCTTTTTTATACAGCAAGATCTCACCGGATCGAAGGAACCCCGATGCGGTTGTGGCGTCAGGCCGAATTCTACCTTTCAATCGCTAGTGAGCGGCTTTTTATGAAACAGTCCCCGGAGAACCTTGACGATATTCCTCCTGAATTAGCGCGTGAACTGGATCACGTGATTGATAACGCCCGTGTCCAAGTGATGAATAGTACCGAAGGCTTCCAAGATGAACTTTCTCGCTATGGGCTGGTCAATTTTACAGAATCAAAAGAACTGGAAAGTATTTTCTCGGCCCGTTCTGTCCAGGGGCTTGAAAGGATCATAGCCTCTTTGAACCGTCAGTTGCGGAAAAATCATCAAATTCAGGAAGCCATCAAATATATGCAGACTCTCCTGGGGAGTGTCTCGGCGGAAGAAACGCAAGAAATCCCTCAAGCGGCAGTTTCCAAACGGACAGCTCCATCACCGATACCGTCCTTACGTCAAGAACTGGCTTCGATGGATGATGATGAAGTCCGGCTCTTGATCGCCAATGTGTATGCTCTTCAAGATAATCTTCCGGATGCGGTGAGTATGTTGACCGAGAATCACAATCCGTCGCGGTTGACTATGGCCGTTCTCCGTTATTATGCAGATGTGCTTGAATACCATCGGGAGGATATCCTTCCTGCACGGGAAAGGATCTATAATGAATTAAAGCGGCGAGGCCGTACGGATGTGATCGATCATTATTTCGGCCCGGATCCGAAAAAACCGGTTCAAATGCTCAGTATGCGGGTTACCGAACAATTTATTCAATCTGTGGCATGGCCTTCTGAGAAATCTGCAAAGGTTACCCGTCCGGAAAGCAAGATCCTTGATGAAGCAAAACGGGATATCCTTGCTTTAAAAGCGGACCTCATCAATTACCCCGTGAACCGTTCCCTCAAGCATGGGAACGCTACTTTGGCGATCCAAGAGATGCGAAGCCTTCGGGATGAGATCGTCAAACATAGCCTCAGAAAACAAGTGAGCGGTCGCCTCAATGGGATCCTGGCCGCTTGGAGCATTGAAGATGAAGATTCGATCCGGGATGTTCTCGTAGCGGCTCAGAACGATCTCGATCAAGAGATCCACATGTTTGATTTTGCCCGCATTTTTGATGCGATCCCGACCATGCGGAATATCCAGCGGAATGGAGATAAGGTCCAGGGTCTTGTGACTATGCTGAATGCTCCGGGTAAAATCGATAACATCTTCGTGACGCTTGAGGTCGATCTTTCGGAAGCAGGCACAAAACGAGGGATCACGGCAAGAGAGTTTGTTGACGGGAATCTAACTTTAGCTACGAACTTTTTCGGCAATGAAGCTGAGGCGATTGAACGAAGCGTGCAGTCTCAGATCGGGAAAACCGGGGTGCAATCCAAATATGAAGAAGTCCTAGCCTTTATCGAACAATACAAGAACGATCCCCGGATCCCCGGGTTTAATCCTTTTGCAGTGTTGGCGGCTTATGGGGAAACTCTTGCTGAAGGGACGGTAACGACCATCCAATTGGTCGAAGAATATTTCGGCATCGTTCAAGATTATGCGGAGATCAGTGAAACGGACGGGGCACAGTACCTCAGGAAAGATCCCGTAACATTAAAAAAAGATTCTCCGAATTGGGATGAACATTTGATCGCCAATGCGCTGGTGACCGTAAAAACTTTTGCCCAGATTGCTATAAAGCGGCAAGATGTCCGTGAGGACCAGGATTATAAAGTCAAAGTGGTCGAAGAAGGAAAAACCGTTCTCCTGATGAACGAGCTGAACCGGAGGATGCAAGACCCCAAAACGGCTTTGGAGATCCAAAGGCTTTTTACCGATTTTCCGCAGGTCAAAGGGTTTAGCCGTCAAGAAGCTATGGCGCAAAGCATGGAAGAAAGACTTAAGGGGGCCTACAAGAAGGTTCTGATCGCTGACGATGAAGAACCGAATATCGGGTTGTTCAAAAGGTTTTTTGCAAAGATTTTGGGCCCGGATACGGTGATCATTACGGCCCGAGATGGCGAGGAAGCCTTAGAGCTGTTCAAAAAAGAAAGACCCGACCTGCTTTTTACGGATATTCGCATGCCCAAGAAATACGGGCATGAATTAGCTTTGGAAGCGGCGCAGATCGATCCGAATATTTCGGTCATTTTTGCCAGCGGGGATAGTGTCCCCTTTATTGAACAAAATGAAGCGATGATTAAAAAGCATATCCGTATTTTTGCTACTCTGCATAAACCCGCAACGATGAATGCTTTTATGAAGGCCCTGATCGCGGTTCTTAACCTGAAAGAAGAACAGGAGGAAACGTTACCTCGAGCGGAAGGCGAAAACCGTCCCGAGGCTCGGCGGGCTACGGATGTCTCTGTGGTCGGAACAACGTTGCAAACACATTCGATGATGACCCGGGGCATGATCTTGGACCAAGGTGCGGGAATCTTGGAACTTTTACTTCAGAACGGGGATTTTACGTCTACACGAGGGATCTCGACCCCCGAAGCAAAATCAAAACTCCGGAATGCAGGAAGTGAAATGGTGATGTTGAATGAGGCTGGATTCCCTCAGGAAACGATCATTGATACAGCTCAGGACACAGAGCAGATCTTTTCTGTGCCGGGAGTATCCTTCTATTTGCCCGAGCGGGTGAACGCAAAAATAGGAGGCCGGGATGCTGTGTTGGACCGTATGACAGCGAGTCGCCTTTGGATCGCATCGTGGTTAATCCGGAATGTGACCGCCGTGGCACAAGAAGCCGGGATATCGAACACCGAATTGCAGAAAATGATCGATTCGGTGCTTAGCTCGATTTCTGCGGAGGTTCAGATCCCTGCTTCATCAGCTTTGGAAGGACCGCAGGTCCAGGTCTATTTGTCGGATCTCGATCCTGAAAATATAGATGAACTGGTGAAAAGTTTTGCGGTTGTGCTCGGCTCTCTGGTGACCCTGCGTGCCCGTTTGATCATTAATCTCCATGCGGATCAAACCACTACGCGAAAGATCGAAAAGGACATCAAGGCCTTGGCTCAGGCAGAGAATATCACTTTAGCGCAAGGGCAGATCCGATTTTTGGATCAAAATATGGCTTCTTTTATCGCGAAGGTCAAAGCGGATCAAAAAATAGATGCCCTTATCGCGCAAAATGAGGATGTGCTGAACCGTGTTCCCCGGAGTAAAAATATCCGGACCCGGTGGCTGACTGATGAGGAAGCTAAACAGAATATGAAAACCCTGGCCGCAGAGATCGCAACAGTGCTTTATGCGGCCTTGGATGAACGTGTCAGCCATTTTGATATTCACAGGCCTTCGGAATACAATAGCGGCATCCTCTTGAAAGCGGTTTTGAACGCGATCCAGGGCTATCTCCAGATCCGTGTTGCCGCTTAAAATATCTTTCCAGATTCTGGCGAAATCAGTATAATCAGCCTCTCTTTTGCCGCACTTTTTGCGTCCCTATCGTCTAGGCTGGCCTAGGACACCAGATTTTCATTCTGGTAACAGGGGTTCGAATCCCCTTAGGGACGCCATTTTTTTGCCTCTCCGTTCCGGAGAGGCGATTCCTCCAGCGGGTTTCTCCGGATTTTGAAATCCGCTTTCCCTGCATGTTGGATATTCATCGCCACAGGCGCCAACTCTCTCCAAATCGCCGATTGGTAACGCGTTCATGGTAACGGCTATTTTGTCGCGATTACTCGGATGATTCTGTGCTGAAATGCGCCAGTTACCAAGATCACCGACCATATCGGTGGTTTTAGACTTGGCCTCTCTGGTAACGCGTCAACGTGGGAGGCTGGACGGCAGGAAGAGTTTCCACAAAGCGGTCTGCTTTTGCCAGTCGATCTCTTCGGTAATGTGGCGTAGGTGTCGCTCCGTGGTCTTGGCAAGCTTTGGGAAGTCGCGAAAGATAATGTCTTCCTGGATCTGGGGTGCCAAGTAGAGAAGGTTCATGATCTGGTAAAGCCGAGAACGATGGATATGGGCCCATTTTGCCACCTGATTGAGCTCCCGGATCTGTCCTTTGTCTATAAGCTGACGGATCTGATGGGCAAGGAGAAGCTGCCGCCGGATCGGGGGGAGTTGATTAAAAGTGGCTTCTGTCGTGTTTATCAGGCGGTTTTTTAGCTGATAGAGCGGAAGTGAAAATTGGTGCTTTTCAGGCGTTCCCTTTAACTGGATCGTCGTCAGGCCTTTATGAGCATCATAATCGATCGAATGAACAAGGGAATGCAGGATTGCTTTCTGTTCATCCGAATTAAAGGAATCCCATTGATCCGGCCTGATCCGC
>CAYQTU010000045.1:0-11601 GCA_964420575.1 uncultured bacterium | reverse complement strand
AGTGGACGCCTTAACCACTATGGGGATCAATCCTATCCGTTATCTTGTTCTTCCGCGTTGTCTTGCGCTCGCTATCATGCTACCGTGTTTGACCGTTATCGCGGATCTTATGGGAATGTTAGGTGGGTTTTTGATCGGGACTTTTGGTTTGGGGATCAACCCTTACCTTTATATCGATAAAAGCTTGGACGCTCTCGTGCTTAAAGATATTTATACCGGCCTGTTGAAGAGTTTTATTTTCAGTATCTTGATCGCATTGGTCAGCTGTCACCAAGGACTCTCTGTATCCGGGGGAGCTGATGCGGTCGGAAAAGCTACAACCCAAGCTGTAGTGATCTCGATCGTTCTGATCATCGTGGTTGACTGTTTAGCGACCGCGGTGATTTATTATGCGTTGCCTACGTGAGGAATTGAAGTATGTCGAATGAAACAAGACCCATCATTGAGATCAAGGATCTTATTAAGATATTTGGAGACCGGGCGGTTCTAGACGGGATTGCTGCGAACATTCCCCAAGGAAAGATCACTGTGATCATGGGGGGATCGGGTTGCGGTAAAACCACATTACTCAGACATTTGATCGGTTTGCATCAGCCTACGTCAGGTGAAGTTTGGGTGGATGGAAAGAATATTGTCGGACTTACGGAAAAAGATATGAATGAGGTCCGCCGGAAGTTCGGCATGCTGTTCCAAGGCGCTGCGCTATTTAATTCCATGACGGTCGGGGAAAATGTGGCGGTTCCTTTGAAAGAGCATACAGACCTTTCTCCGGAGATCATTAAGATCATTGTCCGGGTAAAATTAGAATTGGTCGGGCTGACTGGCTTTGAGGATTTTATGCCCCATCAAATTTCTGGCGGGATGAAAAAACGGGTCGCCTTAGCGCGTGCGATCGCTTTGGACCCGAAGATTGTTTTTTATGATGAGCCCGGAGCCGGGTTAGACCCTATTACGGCCAGTATGATTGATCATCTCATCTTAGACCTGAGTAAAAAATTGAATATTACGTCCGTTGTTGTGACCCATGAGATGAAAAGCGCTTTTCGTATTGCAGATCAGATCATTATTTTACATAAAGGAAAAGTGCTTCAGATCGGAACAAGTGAAGAGATCCAGAATTCGAAAAATCCTTATGTCCAACAGTTTATCCAGGGAGAGCCTGAAGGGGTTATTCCGTTTAAACAAACTAGCGAAGCGTATCTTAAAGGGCTTCTCGAAACATGATACGGTTTATTATCAATCTCAGTATTGACAGGAGGGAATTATGAGTGAAACGTCATCCTATTCATCATCCGAGATCAAATCCGGATTATTTGTTCTAGTTGCGATCATTTGTTTATTAGTTATGACCTTTGTGATCGGAGGGTGGTTCAAGGGAGGTGCCCATACCTGGCAAGTCCGCTTCGGGTATTTGAACGGACTAGGGGACAATGCGCCTGTCTACTATGCTGGCCGTGAAGTCGGGAAGGTCAGCAAGATTGAGCTCTTTCCAGGGGCTCCGAGACCTGTTTTGGTGACGGTTAAGGTTTCACCGGATGCTTACATCCGTAAAGACAGCGTGGCTTTTATTGATACGCTCGGGATGATGGGGGAGAAATTTATCGAGCTTTCAATCGGGACCCAGGATGCGCCGCCGCTTAAACCCGGCGAGATCATTGAAGGCCAGGATCCTATCCCGATGCATCTTTTGATCGAGAAGATGAATCTTTTAGCTGACCGTATGGCGGAAATGTCGACCAGTTTAAATCCTCTTTTAGAAAATACCAACCAACTGGTGAAAGGTAATCAGGAGGAGATCGCAAAAACGATTGCTAATTTACATGAAGTTACAGCAAATTTAAGGGATATGACTAGCGATCTTAAACGTCATCCATGGCGTTTGATCAGAAAAGGGTAGCGGTTTCGGATGTTGCTCGAACATTTCCATACTAAAGGAGCTTGAGATGAAAACAATACGATCATGGGCAGTGCTTTTGGTTATTGTTCTTTCGCTTAGTCTGATTTATATACCCACCCCCGCATATGCTGAAGAAGTTGCGACGACTGGAGATTATGTCGTGGGAGTCGGAACAAAATTTGGGCGCGGAATGGAAAATGTTCTGACAAGTTTAGCGGAGATCCCCTGCACGATGAACAGTGAGATCAAAGATCAAGGGGCTTCTGGGAGTTTAACGGGTTTCGGCAAAGGGACGCTCTTTATGCTGCGGCGTTTATTAGTGGGAGTAACGGAAGTGGGGACTTTCTTTATTCCTATGGAACGAACGATTCCGCGCGTATGCCAAGGGCATAAGGCTGATGTTACAGCCTGAAAACGATCTTGGGACGCATGCATAAGAGCCTCTATCTAGTTCTTCTAGGGAAAAAGGATCGAAAGCAACAAGAACAAGCGGCGGAAGAATGGATTCGAGAATTTGAGAGAAAAAGAAGGCCCGACATAGTTTTCTGCCGACAAGAGGCATTCCGCTGTAGTTCCATTCTTAGTAAAAGTTCTTTCCGGAAATTTCAAGAAGTCCGGATCGTTTTCGGAAAGCTTTTGGGAAGTGTTATCCCATTAACAAAAGTGATCGCCCAACTTTTTATGGTCTATCCCGGAATAGCGATTCATTATTCTCCTTTCAGGAGAGATGAATGAGACCGAAAGATAAGAAAAGACCCCGACGGATGTGCCTTGACGGGGGTTGGGCAAGCTTTCTATAATAGAAAAGTTGGTAACGATAACAAGGAGAATCCATGATTCATACAGCCAATAATGATCAAAAAGAAGTCCCGGTTGTGTCCAAGGATAAGGACCCGGAGCTTCAGGACGGACAATTTTTTGCAGCTATCGGCTATTTGAGCTTTCTTTGCTTTGTTCCTCTAGCCTTGAAAAAAAACAACACCTTTGCGCAATTTCATGGAAAACAAGCGCTTGTTCTTTTTATTCTTGAATTGGCAGCCTTTATCTTAAAGGCCGTGCCGGTTCTCGGGGATCTGGTTTGCACGCTCGGCGTTGTGGTTTTTGGCATCCTCTCACTGATCGGGATCGTTAAGGTTCTGATGGGCGAGAAGTGGGAAATGCCTGTCATCTATGAGATCGCAAATCGCATCACACTTTAAGGATCTTCGTTTAAAAATTCTTCGCTGTTCGGGGTATTATGTTGATTGGGAATAAAAAAATCCAGAAGAACGACCAGAATTGGTGCGTCGTTTTAAAGCCGCTTAAAAATGAGATCGATCGACACAAAGTCGCCAAAGAGATCTCAAAGGCTTTTCGGCTTCCTTTTGTTGAATGTCTGGATCTGGTCAACAACACGCCCATTATCCTTCTCGATAACTTGCTGCATGGCACAGCGTTACAGTTAAAACAGTATTTTCAAAATACTACTGCTGAACTTGTGGTCAGTAATGATAATTTATTTAAAAGGCGATGTTTTCGGACCGTCTGGCCGGAGATCCCGAACCTTACCTTTCTGCACCATATTGACGCTCAACCGCTTTCTAAAGCTGAAGAGGAAAAATTAGAACAAGAAGAGGCGATCCAGGAAATTCGTTCTTGGGGCCAGACCCGCGATGAATCTCCAAAGATAGAAATGACCTCAATTCCTAAAAATAATCTTGGGAATCGCCATTTTCGGACACTTATTGACGAAGAAAGAGAAAAGCTTTTAAAAGAAACAAAAGTGCTTCGCGAAAATGTGGATCAGATGCATAAAGCGATGGAAAAGATCCAAAACGATCTTTCTCAAAAAGAAAGCATCATTAAAAACAGTGCCCTTGAAAAAGGGCAGAAAGAAAAAGAGATCCACGAGCTTAAAAATCTTTTAGCCGCGGGAGAAGAAAAATACCAGATTTTACGTGGCGAATTTTTGGATACACGGAGTTACTTCGAAGAGAAAATCACATCTCAGGAAAAAAAGATAGCGGAATTATTGCGCCAATTGGAAGAAAAGGATCTCGCAGCGAAAGAACTGCAACAAGAAAAACAAGTGATCCAAAAAAGTTTTTACGGCGGTAAAGAAGAGTCCCAGCGGATCAAACAAGAATATGACCAGGCGCGTCAGGTGTGGGAAACCAAAGTGAATCATTTTTTGAGTGAAATTGAAGATCAGAAAAAGTTCATTGCGGAGCTTCAAGACAAGATCCAGAAGCTTGAAGCAAGTCAAAAGACTTTTGAAACGGGGGAATCTCGTTTGATGCGGGAATTGGAAAACCGGGGGCAACAAGTTCGGCAATGGGAGATCAAGGCTTTAGATCTTCAAAAAGAGATCCAGAGTCTTCGAGAATCTTTTAAGGAGCAAGAGCATTTGTGGCAAGCGCGTTTGGACCAGTTCCAGGCCCGTGATGCCGAGTTGGAGATTGCCCGACGTCAGGTCCGAGATCTGCAAGCGCAACTGGCGAATCGGGATGCCCTCCAAAAGAAAACCCAACTTGGCGAACAGCTTTCGACCAAGGAAATGCGCTTGAAAATGCTTGTCAAACAACAAGAGAAGATCGAATCCGAAATCCGGGAGCGTGAAGAAGAGTTGCAAAAATTGCTTACGGAACAGGAATCCGTAGAGCGGGAAATCGTCGAAGGCAAGCAAGCTCAGCGGCATCTTCTTGAGAGGCTTAAAAAAGAGAGCCTCTTTTCAGACCGTCATTATCCGAAAGATTCATCCTCTTCAAATCCCGATCTTTTTGGGGCCTCGCGTGATTGAACTTGTTTTGTGTAAAATGAAGATTGACGAAAATCGGCATGAGCAACTCGTCGTTTTTCGTGAAAAACAAGGAACTCGCTATCTTCCGGTAGTGATCGGACTTTCCGAAGTGAATGCGATCAAGCTCAAACTTAGCGGTGTCAAACCTCCCCGGCCGATGACTCATGATCTTATTTTAAACGTCATGGAGGATCTGGGCGGTAAATTGCAGAAAATGGTTATCGATAAACTGGAAAATAACACTTTTCATGCCAAGCTCTATATCCAGCAAGAGAAGGGTAAGGAAATTGTTATTGATGCGCGTCCTTCGGACAGCGTTGCTGTTGCGCTGCGGGCAGGTGTGCCGATCTATGTTGCAGAAGAGATTTTAAACACAGCCAGCGTTTATGAGGTCTAGGCGAGGTTATGACGGTGGATTCTTCCTCATCTTTTGATGTGATTATCATTGGGGGTGGTGGAGCGGGTTTTACAGCAGCAATTTATACAGCGCGGGCGCAACTTTCGACGCTTCTTTTTGAAAAGCAAGTTCCTGGCGGACAGATCGCTACGACCGACCTTGTAGAAAATTATCCAGGTTTCCCGGATGGGATCGTAGGTCCTGAGATCGCCCAGCGTATGGAACAACAGGCCCAACGCTATGGAACCCGATTTGCTTATGATGAAGTGATTGCACTTTCTAAAAAAGGCGATCTTTTTCAGGTTGAAACCACGCAAAAGCAATACACTTCTAAAACAGTGATCCTCGCCATGGGAGCATCTTTCAGGAAATTGAATATTCCGAATGAAAAGGAATTAACCGGGAAAGGGGTTTCCTATTGCGCGACCTGTGACGGGGCCTTTTTTAAAAATAAAGAAGTTGTTGTCGTTGGTGGCGGTGACTCAGCATTGCAGGAAGGGCTTTTTCTGACCCGCTTTGCCAATAAAGTTACGGTGATCCATCGACGCAACAAATTAAGAGCCAGCCCGGTGTTGCAGCAACGTGCCTTGACCCATCAAAAGATGCAATTCTTTTGGGATGCCGTCGTCGAAACGATCGAAGGGAAAAACAAAGTTGAAGAGGTCGTTCTCCGTTATTTAAAGACAGGTCGTTGTGAACGATTTCGGACGGATGGCGTATTCATTTTTATCGGTCATGAACCTAATTCTGAGATCGTGAACAAATGGGTTCAGATCGATGAAAAAGGTTACATTATAACGGACTCTTCTTTCAAAACATCGGTCCCGGGGCTTTTTGCGGCGGGTGAAGTGCGGCAGGGGGCCGTTCGTCAGTTGGTGGCGGCATGTGGCGAAGGTTGCGGGGCAGCGCTTGCCGCTCAAGAGTTTTTAGAAAATCATTAACTTATAGATGATTAATAAAGCACGAATGTCCTTTATCGATTATAATCCTATTAACAAGGAGCCAAGCCTATGAACCCTGACAAAGATTTCGAGCAAAATATTAAGCAGCTCATGCGATTATTAAAAAAAATTCTTGGCCAACAGTCTTTTCAAAGCAAACCGAAGGACTTGATGAACCTTTTGAAAGATAAAGAGACGGATATTAATATTTTCTTTTTAAATTTTCCGATGCTTTCTGAAGAAGGGATCGAAGAGATTGAAGAGGTCCTGGGACAAACCTTTCTTCATGACGGTCTAGAAGACGGAGAATTAAAATACGAGATCAATGCCGTTGATCAAGAATTCCTTAGGCGGCATGGAATTCGTTTTTAACCAACGACAAGCCCATGAAAATTAAAAAACTTTCAATTTTTTGTTTTATTTCCTTTTTTATTTTTTTATCGCCCGCCGTGGCCTTTGATCACTCAACATGGGATCAATTCTTAAGACAGTATGTGAATGAAAAAGGAGAAGTGAATTATCAGGCTGTTGCTAAGAATCCGGACTTGTTAGACGAATATCTTAAGCAGATCGCCTCAGTCAATCCCGCCGAAATTAATACCTGGATCCGTGAAGAGGGGCTAGCGTTCTGGCTGAACGTTTATAATGCCTGCGTGGTTAAGCTTATCGCGGATCATTATCCTATTCAAAGCATCCAAGAAATTCCAAGTGCGTGGGACTTGACCGTGGCGCATATTGGCCCTGACCCTAATCCCAAAGCTAAACCTGGGCAAAGCGTTAATCCGAATCAGTACAGTTTGAACGATATCCGGACAAAAAATCTTATGAGCGTTTACCGAGATGAAAAGATTCACTTGGTATTAGCTTGTGGTGCTCGGGATTGTCCGCCCCTGAAACGGGAGGCTTTTACGGCGCCTAGGGTGGAAGGACAGATTTTCCTTGCTGCGCGGCAACTCGTGAACAATCCTAAATATGTTCAGATCGTTCCTGGAAGCAAAAAAATACAGCTCTCCAGGATTTTTAAATGGTATGCCCCTGATTTTGATCTGGATTTTGGTTCTCCGGAAAGGATCGGAAAATTTCAGCGAGGGGATGTTTCCATTCTGTCCTTTTTAGCCTATTATCTTGAGGATGATGCAAAGATCGAGTATCTCCAGGAGGGGAATTACAAGATCAAATATTTTCCCTTTGACTGGAGTCTTAATGAGTGGAAAGAAAAAGTGTAATTCTGTATTTTTGAGACCGTGATGAACCCACCCGTTTCACTCCGCGTTGCTTGTATCCAAGTCCGTTCGGGCCCTGATTGGCAGGAAAATTTTAAATTTCTCATTCCTCTTTTAAAAAGTGCAGTCCGGAAAAAAGCCCGGCTTATCGCTCTTCCAGAATTTTTTCATTGGCGAGGATCGGCTCAAGATTATTTCGAAACAGCATCCCAAAGTGTTCCCTGGGTCCTTAACTTTTTAAAAGAATTTGCTCGGAAGAATAAAATAGCGATCCTGGCCGGGACAGTGATCACTTTTTCAAAGCAGACTCGTCGAACTCAACCAAAGAAACAAAATTTCACCAACACATCTTTCCTTATTTCGGAAAAAGGCAAGATCCTTTGCCGTTACGATAAGATCCATTTATTTAATGTTTCTCTGCCTCAGCTTCGCTATCACGAATCAGAATATATTCAACCGGGCCAAAAGGTCGTTACGGCTAAAATCTTTGGGCGTCGGGTGGGGTTTACGATCTGTTATGATCTTCGATTCCCTGAATTATTTCGGCTTTTATCGCGGAAAGGATGCGAAATCATCTTCGTCCCGTCAAGCTTTGCCCATCGGACCGGTAAAGATCATTGGGAAATCCTTTTGAGGGCTCGGGCAATCGAAAACCAGGTTTATATTATTGCGCCAAGCCAGGGGGGATGTTTCCCCGAAAACGGAGCTTTAACCCACGGCCATAGTATGATCATTGATCCCTGGGGGCGGATTTTAAAAACAACTGATCGGAATCGACGCACAATCCTTATCGCAGATCTTGATTTTTCAAGCCAAAAGAGGATCCGTGGTGAACTTCCCGCTCTGAGGCACCAGAGGATCCCCATACCGACTGCCCTAAGCCACCCTAACTGATGACGGCATAACAGGTTAAAAAGAATTCAAAAAACATTGACAGAGTAGGGCAATTCTCATACAATCTTCATCTATTTTACCTAAGGGGAATTCATCTATGCCAAATTATGCAATTGTAGAAACAGGTTCTAAACAATATTGGGTAGAACCTAAAACCGTCTTTGAGGTCGAGCTTTTATCTCAGACCAAAGATCAAAAAGAGATCATCCTGGATAAGGTATTGCTCTCTTGCGAAGGGGAAAAAGTCAAGATCGGGACTCCGACGATTCAGGGGGCGAAAGTGATTTGTGAAAATCTGGGGAATATTCGCGGGCCCAAGGTCATTCATTTTCGCTACCGCCGGCGTAAAGCATCCCGCCGGAAACGCGGACACCGCCAAGAACTTATCCGTCTGATGGTTAAAGAAATTAAGGCGTAATACGTAATAATTATTTCAAGAGGAGATCATGGCACACACTAAAAGTCAGGGAAGTACAACTAACGGACGGGACTCAAACTCGAAGCGCCTGGGGATAAAAGTCTTTGGCGGACAAAAAGTCCGTGCGGGCGGGATTATCGTTAGGCAACGGGGGACGCGTTTTCGCCCCGGACAATTTGTGGGTTTGGGGAACGACTACACTCTTTTTGCAAAGCGTGATGGGATTGTTGAATTCCGAGCCAATAAATCCGTACATATCATCCCTAGCTGATCATTTGTTTTCTAAACTTACAAAGGCTAAAAGGCAGAATATTGCTTTTTAGCCTTTTCTTTTTTGAGGAATTTTATGCTCGATAAAATACATCTTACAGTAGAGGGCGGTCGCGGAGGGAACGGTTGTGAAAGTTTTTATCACCGGAAGGATCATAAGCTCGTTGCAAACGGTGGCGATGGCGGGGATGGCGGGAATGTGATCTTCCGGGCATCTCACAATGCTCCCGGTTTGGATCGTCTTAAGCTAAAACAGCATCTGATCGCTGAATCCGGCGAGCATGCAAGCAGTGAAAACAAAAGCGGCCGTAGCGGAGAGGATCTAATTGTCTTGGTGCCTCTCGGGACTTCTCTTTTGAACCGTGAATCGCATCTAACGGTTCGTGATCTTTGTCATGAGGGAGAAGAAGTCATTGTTGCCCGAGGGGGGCAGGGTGGGGTTGGGAACATTGGGGGAAAGCAAGCGACTTATGGCAAGGAAGGTGAAAAACTAGAGATCGATGTTGAGTTCCGCATTATGGCGGATGTTTTTCTCGTAGGTCTTCCCAATTCCGGAAAGTCATCGTTGCTTCATCGCTTGACCAAGGCGAACGTTGAAGGTAAGGAATACCCTTTTTCCACACATTCTCCCGTGATCGGAGTTTATGAGTATGAAGACTATAAACAGATCTCGTTTTGTGAACTTCCTTCCCTTTATGAAGGTTCTCTAGAAGGGAAAGGCTTGGGGATGGATTTTTTGAAGCATCTGACGCGAGCGAGATATATTATCTTTATGGTCGATGTTCATTCAAAGTATGCGCCTGGTCTTCGGGACGGGCTAGCGATCTTGAAGAAGATTGTTTATGAAAAAGGCGCTGTTCCTGCGAATATCCCAACATTGGTTTTAATCAATAAAGCCGATGAGGTTCAAGAGGCGGAACAGCCCACAGAAGAAATCCGCAATCTCTCCGAACCTTATTTTTTAATTTCTGTAAAAACCGGAGAAGGGGTAGAATCTTTTTTGGATTTCTTAAAAGAGAGGTTGGAAAGAACAGATCATGTCTGAACGCTTTAAGAATGCCCAGAAGATCGTTATTAAAATAGGAACGAGCATCCTCAAAACTCGCGGGGAGAGTTTTTCATTTAAAGAACACCGCCGTGTTTGTCAGGAAATTTTTACCCTGATCCGAATGGGGAAAAAGCCGATCGTGGTTAGTTCCGGAGCGATCGCCCTCGGCATGAAAAGCTGCGGTTTCAAAAAACGTCCTAAGAACATGGCGGATCTTCAAGCTTGTGCGGCCATTGGACAGGGCAAGTTAATGCATGCTTATGAAAGTTTTTTTGTTCAAAAAAAGATTCATACCGCCCAACTGCTTTTAACCCGTGATGGCTTGGAGGATCGGAAACGTTTTCTGTGTGCGCGCAATACATTAGAAACCCTTCTCAAAATGGAAATGCTGCCCATTGTTAATGAAAATGATACGATCGCAGTGGAAGAAATCGCTTTTGGGGACAATGATATCCTGTCTGTTCATGTGGCGCACCTTGTCGGCGCGGATCTTCTAATCAATCTCTCAGATGCGGAAGGATTCCTTTTAAAAGATGGAACCCGCGTCCGTGAAGTGGCTTCAGAGAAAGAGATCGATACGAAACTTCTTATGCACCTCACCGACCGCAAACGCGAGGAAACTGTCGGAGGTATGCGCGCGAAACTTAAAGCGGCGCGTGTTGCCATGCAATTAGGTATCCCATTCTTGATTGTTAATGGTCATAAACCGAACATCTTAAAAAATATTCTTAAAGGGAAGGACGAAGGGACTTTGTTTGCCGCTTCAGCGAATCAGAAAGATCTCCGTCATAAATGGATTGCTTTTACCGCAATGCGGCAGGGGGTTATTACAGTAGACGGAGGAGCTTACCAAGCTCTCATGATGGCAAAGCGCAGTTTATTACCTGGCGGAATCATAAAAGTTCAAGGTGATTTTTCGGAAGGACAAGTGGTTGAATTGGCGGCTGCGGATGGACAGGTGTTCGGTCGCGGCGTTGTTCGTTATAGTAGCACGGATCTTACTCGGATCGCTGGTAAAAAAACGGATCAGATTAAGAATATCCTAGGGGTTAAAACTCATGATGAAGTCATCCATCGAAATGACCTTGTGCTTTGGGGGAGCCGATGAAAACATCCCAATTTTCTTGGAAACCCGATCTTGTCCGCATGCTTCATTCGGCTCGGAAGGCCGCTGCTATTTCCGGTCAATGCTCGGGTGCTTTTAAAAATAAATTGCTTCTTGAAATTGCGACAGAAATTACGAAACAAACGAAAAAGCTGATCCGGGAAAATCAAAAAGATCTTAGACGAGCTTTTAAAAGCGGACTGTCTTCGGCGATGATAGATCGTTTGACCTTAAATGAAAGACGCATTCAAAATATCGCAGAAGGAGTTCGCGCTGTCGCTCATCTTAAAGACCCTATCGGAAAAGTATTGGCAAAATGGAGACGGCCGAACGGACTTAAACTTCAAAAAGTTACAGTGCCTTTAGGGGTTATTTTTATTATTTATGAATCCCGGCCGAATGTGACGGTAGAGTGTGCGGCGCTTTGTTTAAAAAGTTCAAATGCTGTAATCTTACGCGGAGGCAGGGAAGCTTATGCTTCTAACAGGGCTTTTGTGGGTATTTTCCAAACCGTCTTCAAACGACATGGTTTGTCAACGGCTTGGGTGAACCTGGTTCGGACGGCCGATTATGCAGCGGTGGATTTCTTATTACAATGCGAAGGGCAAATCGATCTCGTTATCCCGAGG
>CAYQTU010000044.1:0-11617 GCA_964420575.1 uncultured bacterium | reverse complement strand
ACCGGCCCCTTCTCCCCAGGAGTGGAATGTGCCGAGGGATCAGAACAGCAACATTCTGATCCATTGGGTCAATCGCTGGAACGATGTTGCGGGATATTATTCCTTCGTAGATATCCTGAATGGCTACGCCCTTCTTTCGAAACAGGAAAAAGCGCCGCTTTCTCCTCAGGATTTCAAAGGGAAGATCTGTCTGATCGGATTTACGGCGGGAGATGAGAAAAAAACGCCCCTTGAAGCTAAGAGTCCGGGGATAGGGGTGATCGGGAATGTGATCAACACTATTCTGACCCGTGAGTATATTCGTCCGGCTTCTTCCAAAACTCTTGCAGGGTATTTATGGATCCTGGCGCTTCTTTCGGCTTTTTGTTTTATTCCATTCAGAGGGTTCATTTCCTTTTTGGCGGGTTTTGGAGTTGGGCTTTTGTGGATCGGTTTTTCCTTTTTCATGTTCTGCACCCAGAATTTGTGGTTGGGCATTGCGAATCCGATCCTTTTGATCGTGCTATTCTTCCTTTCCTCATTGATCCTTGCCATGATCCAGGATTATAAAGAGAAGTTGTATTTTCTTCAGTTGGCCGTTCGCGATGAACTGACCGGGCTTTTTGTGATCCGTTACTTCTATACGGTTCTTGGGCAAGCTTTCCGCTATGCCAGCATCTTCCATAAGCCTTTTGCGATCTTGATGCTGGATGTGGATGATTTTAAAAAGATCAATGAAACTTACGGCTATCGTCTCGGAGATGAAGTGTTGAAAAAGGTGGCGGAAACGATCCAGCGTTCGATCCGCATTCAACGGCGCGCGCTTCCGGATGCTGCTGCCCGTTACGGAGAAGAGGCGTTTATTATCCTGTTAGTGGGCTATAATCTCGCGGAAGCCACTTTTTCGGTGGCTGAACGGATCCGGAAATCGGTCGAAAAGCTCGTTTTTGAATTTGAAGGGAAAAAATTCTCTATTACCGCGAGTTTGGGGGTTTCCGTGATGCAGCCTGGCGAGAAAGATTCGAATGCGATCATCAAACGGGCCCAAGAAGCTCTTTTGCGTGCGAAAGCCAGCGGCAAGAACCAAACCTCGATTAAAAACGATTAGTTTGTTCCCGCCCCATCTCTTGCAGGAATTTCAGGTTCTTCTTCGGTGGTCTGAAAAGGATTAAGATTGGCATGCGCGGCCCATTTCCAGCCTTCTCCGGTTTTGACCCATAGGCTAAGCCTCATCGTGGTCCGTGCCGGCAGGTAGTTCCCGGCGATCATTTCTTCGACCATAGCCCTGTAAGTCACGAGGATCATCGTATCCGTTTGCGTGACTTCAAAATCGGTTAACTCATATTCTCCGAGCTGGGCATTCTTTAAAAGCTCTAATTCCTCGGTTTTGTTACGCGCAATATCTTCATGGACAGATTGGAATTCCGGTGCCATGGATTGTTCAACTTTGTTTAAATTGCCTTCTGCAATATCCTTCCAAAGATCGCGGACAAGCGTTTCGCCCAAAGAAGGTTCTTCGGCCCTAGGAGCAGACGGCAACATGAAGAATGACAAAATAAGAACTAAAGGGATTAAAGAATTTTTCATCGCAGGGCTCCTTACTATGAAGCTAGTATACAATAAGGTCGGCGGATTAGAAAGCTCCTGGCTTTGTGTGAAATCCTTTATTGACAGCCCTTATTTTTCCTGTATATATAAAGAAGAGCTTTTTAGCCTTGTTGAAAAACTCTCAAGGAACGGAAAAAGCACCGGCCTCATAAGCCCGCCCCGACTTTCCTGTATTTTAAAACCTGTCGGAGCCGCCATGATTTTGCCCCTCAAGAAACCGCGATCATGACTGCCTTATTCTTTCTCTTGAAACGTTTCAGAAATTTTAACGTTTTATTTTTCATACGATATTGTGTCGTAAGGTGGTTGAAGAAGGAATGGTATTATTTTTTTATATACAAATAGCCCTTCATATAGCGGGGGGACTAGCAGGTTTTCTTTTTGAACAGCGGAGTGAAAAAGCAAATTACGCGGCTCACTTGCCTGCGGTTTTAGCAGGTGCAGCCGGGATCATTTTTTCACTGAGCGTTCTCCTTACCGGAAAACCTTGGGCATTCGAATTCCAAGGAGGTCTTCCTGTAGGGGGGCTTTGCTTTGCGGTAGATAGGTTTTCTGCTTTTTTCTTCCTGATCATTTCTTCGGTTTCCATGGCCGCTTCTCTTTTTGCTTTGGGTTATGTCCGTGAATACCAAAACAAAAAAAGTTTAGCGCTTCTGGGGTTTTTTTATAATTCTTTCATTCTCGCCATGCTTTTGGTCGTGAGCGTTCAGAATGCTTTTTATTTCCTGTTCTTTTGGGAGTGGATGTCCCTTGCTTCTTATTTTCTCGTGATCTTTGAACACGAAAGACCCGAAGCCCGCTCTGCAGGGACGCTTTACTTGATCATGACCCATGCCGGGACCGCGCTGATCGCTACGGCTTTTTGGCTTCTTTTCCTGAAGACGGGTTCTTTTTCATTCGAAGCGTTCCGGGCAGCAGGGGGTTCCTTTTCTCCAGGCTTTAAAAATGCCGTTTTCATCGCTGCGTTTATCGGATTCGGAACCAAAGCCGGAGTGATCCCGCTTCACATCTGGTTGCCTCAAGCGCACCCGCAGGCCCCGAGCCATGTTTCAGCTTTGATGTCGGGAGTCATGATCAAAACGGCGATTTACGCTTTTTTACGCTTCCTTTTCGAATTTTTAGGAGAAACACCCGCCTGGTGGGGCCCCGCGGTCCTGATTGTTGCGATTCTTTCCACACTTCTGGGGATCCTGTATGCTTTGATGGAAAATGATCTGAAAAGGTTGCTCGCTTTTTCAAGCATTGAGAACATCGGGATCATTCTTCTGGGACTGGGGATGGCCCTTGTTTTTAAAACGCTCCACCAACCGTTTTATATGGTTTTTGCACTTATTGCTGCGCTTTACCACGTGATCAATCACGCCTTTTTTAAAGGACTTCTCTTCTTGGGGGCTGGGGCCATTCTTTCCAGAACACATACACGAAACATGGAATATCTTGGGGGTCTGATCCGAAAAATGCCACAGACCTCTATTTATTTTTTAATCGGCGCGATGGCGATCTCTGCACTGCCGCCGCTTAACGGATTTGTCAGCGAATGGCTGATTTTCATTTCACTTCTTTTTGGTTTTAGCAGTATGAATGTCAGCATGCATTTCTTTTTGCCGATCCTGGCGGCGTTGTTGGGTTTTGCGGGCGCTTTGGCAGCTACCTGTTTTATTAAAGCCTTCGGAATTTCTTTTTTAGGGCGTGCCCGTTCCGAAGAGGCCGTTCATGCTCAAGAAGTGAACGCATCGATGCAGTGGGGAATGGGGATCTTAGCCTTGGGCTGTTTGGGACTGGGGTTGGCCGCTCCGTGGGTCATAAGCATTCTTTTAAAAACCATTCAGACTCTTTCCGGAGTTCATTTTACCGGAAAAATTGTGACGCAGCAGATCTTTTTAAGAGCTCCCTCAGGGCTTTCCCAAATCTCTCCTCTTGTGGCCGCCGGGATTCTTTCATCTTTCTTTTTAGCGAGCGTTTTTCTTTTTAAAATGATGTCTGGAAAACAAAAAGTTCGCCTTAGCCCGAGTTGGGATTGTGGGCTGCCGGGTCTCGAGCCGCGGATGCAGTACACCTCCACGGGTTATTCCAAACCTCTGCGGCGGATTTTTTCTTTCCTTTATCAACCGACCCGCCGAGTGGAATTGGAAGACGAAGGGCACGAATTGCTTCGCACGGCGCAGCGTTTCGAATCCAAGATCACACATCCGGTGGATGAATGGGTCTACCGTCCTTTAGCCGGTTTCATTTCCGCTCTTTCTCGGAAAGCTAAAAAGATCCAAACAGGACATATCCAGCTTTATTTGAGCTATATTTTTATCACCTTGATCCTTCTGCTTCTTTTTTTTGGAGGCCGCGCTTCATGAGCTATGTTCTTTTCTCTGTATTTCAGGTCTTGTTCTTGATGGCCTTGGCGCCATCGCTGTCCTGGTTCATTAAAAAGATGAAAGCAGCTTCTCAAAATCGCATTGGGCCCAGTCTTTTCCAAGTTTATGCGGATCTTTGGAAGCTTTTCCGAAAGCAGAGAGTAGTTTCGGAAACAGCATCTTGGATCTTCCATGCGATGCCTTTTGTTCTTTTTTCGGGAATCCTTGCGGCAGCTTCTATGGTGCCGGTTTTGGGGACGAATTCTCTTTTTGGATTCGCAGGAGATGTGATCCTTTTTGTTTATTTTTTAGCTCTAAGCCGTTTCTTTTTGGCGTTAGCCGCCTTGGATACCGGAACAGCTTTTGGAGGTATGGGCTCGAGCCGTGAGATGTCCCTTTCTTCACTGGCGGAACCTGCCTTGCTCCTTGCGCTTTTTGCTTTAAGTTTCCGCGCCAGGACATTATCCCTAGAAGGGATCGTTAGATATTTTTCCGGAGAGATCCCTCTGCAGATCCTGTTTTTCACGAGCCTTGCTTTCGGAGCACTCTTGATCGTGACGATCGCAGAAAGCGGAAGGATCCCGGTAGATAACCCGTCGACCCATTTGGAGCTAACGATGGTTCATGAAGCCATGATCCTGGAATATTCCGGGCCTTATTTGGCGCTTATTGAATGGGGGCATCAGATCAAACAGCTTGTTTTTTTGACCCTTCTTGCGGATCTTTTTTTTCCTTGGGGGATTCCGGCCGTTCTGGATCTTCAAAATGCGGGGTTTGCGTTGGCGTTTTATTTGCTCAAAGTTTTTTTTCTGGCTTTTGTGATCGGTTGGATCGAGATCCATTCCGCCAAACTGCGTCTTTTCAGAGTTCCGGACCTTTTAGCGGTAGGGTTTGTTCTTGGGACTCTTTCGCTTTTAGGACAATTGATTATCGGGAGGTGATTTGAAATGGATTTAGAGTGGACTGCTTCACTGGTTCATTTTTTAGGGATGATGCTTTTAATTGCTTCGTTCGGGATCCTGGCCTCTTCCCAAATAGGGGCTTGTATCCGTCTGTATGCCATACATTCTTTTTTATTAGCCTTGATCACTGCGGTGATCGCTTACAGCCATCACGTGGAACATCTCATGATCCCGGCTCTTCTAACCTTGGGTCTTAAGACCATCGTGATCCCTCAGGTTTTTTTCAGGGTTATCCGGAGGCTCGGGATCCGGAAAGAGGTTGAAAGCTATATCAACATTCCTTTCTCTCTGCTTTTGGCCGTGCTTCTGGTTTTTATTTCTTTTTATGTGACGGGAAGCGGTAAGGTTTTAAAGCCTGTTTCATTCAGGGAGTTTATTCCGCTTGCGGTTTCGACCGTTTTTTTCGGCATGCTGATGATGACGACGCGAAAAAAAGCCATTACCCAGATCTTGGGGCTGCTTCTGATCGAGAACGGTCTTTTTTTGATGGCGGTCACGATGACTTTCGGGATGCCGATGCTTGTGGAAATGGGGATCTTTTTTGACGTTTTAGTGGCGGTGATGATCATGGGGATGTTTATTTTTAAGATTCGAGGCGCTTTCGAAAGTATTGATGCCGATGAAATGACGGTTTTAAAAGGATGAGACTATGACCATGGACCGTATGCTTTTAACCCCTTTGATGTTTGCGTTTCTTTGCTTGGTCCCTTGCCCCAAGAGGATGACGCGGTTCACTTTTGTGGCCGGAGCTCTTGTTTCGGCGATCGGGGGATGGCTTTTTGTTTTTGGGGCCCAAGGGGCGCCCCGGATCTTTTTGTTCGGCGAGAACCTCATGATGGACGCTTTGTCCGCCATTTTTATTCTTTTGATCGTTACGATAGGAGCTCTTTCGGCAGTTTATGCGAGCGGGTATTTATTTAAAGAAGAGGACAATGTTATTTCTCCGTTGAGGCTTCGGCGGTACGCTTTCTTTTTCCATCTGTTCCTTTTCACGATGCTTCTGACCGTTCTTTCGAACAATCTCGGAGTGATGTGGATCGCGATTGAAGGGACGACGCTGGCTTCGGCATTTTTAGTAAATGTAGACGATAAAAAAAGTTCGATTGAGGCCGCGTGGAAGTATTTGATCCTCTGCAGCGTCGGGATCTCTCTTGCGCTTTTCGGGATCATTTTGACCTATTATTCGGCCGTTGCGCAAGTGACCGTTGGAGAGAGCGGTTTTTTATTGAATTGGACGTTCCTTTTGGATAAAGCAAAACATTTGGATCCCCAGGTGATCCGGCTTGCGTTTATTTTTATTCTGGTCGGTTATGGAACGAAAGCAGGCCTTGCGCCTTTTCATTCCTGGCTTCCGGATGCGCACAGCCAGGCCCCGGCGCCTGTCAGCGCGCTTCTTTCCGGAGTGCTTTTAAGCTGTGCGACTTTCGGGATCTTAAGATTCCATATTTTAACCAAAGCGGTGACCGGATCTGAATTTTCAGATACATTGCTTATTTTGTTCGGAGTCCTTTCCGTGGCCGTTGCTGTTCCGTTTATTTTAGAGCAAGGAGATTACAAGCGTCTTTTGGCTTATTCTAGCGTGGAACATATGGGGCTTGCGGCCGTGGGCCTTGGTTTTGGAGGTCTTTTGGGGATCTATGGGGCGCTTCTCCATATTGTGAATCATGCATTCACGAAATCGCTGCTCTTTTTCAGCTCCGGACATCTTTTACATCTTTTTCAGACCAAAGAGATCAGTAAAGTTAAAGGCATCTTCCGAAAGAGCCCGTTTCTGGGGATTGTTTTCTTTTTAGGGGTATTCGCCATTGCAGGGATGCCGCCTTTCAGCATTTTTGTCAGTGAATTTATGATCCTAAGCGCCGGATTTTTGACCCGGCGCTTTGTTTCCTGTGCTTTTCTTTTGGTCCTCCTCGTATTTATTTTTATCGGTTTTTTGCGGCATGCGAATCGAATGACATTTGGAGAAGCTGAGAAAATGGAACCCCTCCCGAAAAGCTCTCTCATGGATGGGGTGCTTTGCCTCGGAGTGATCATGATTTTTGTGATGGGTTTTTATATTCCGTCTCCTTTACAGCGGTTGCTTGAAGAAGCAAGCCGTATGGCCGGAGGGTTCTGATGCAAAGGGTTGCCGAAGCTTTGAAAGAAAAATTCGGTCCGGAGATTCAAAAGATCTTTGAAGGAGTATCCCAACAAAAACATGTCCTGACCTCTAAGCAAAAGATCCCGGACCTAGCTTTGTTCCTTACGCGCTCACTCGGAATGCGGTTTATTTTTCTCTCGGCTTCGGATGAGAGAAAAGAAAACGGTTTTTTTACACTGCACTATGTTTTTAGCCATCCCCAACATGACGGGTTCCTGATCTTGGAGACAAAGGTTGAGGAAAAAGATCCTCAGTTCCCGTCGCTGACTGCATTTTTACCGCAAGCGAATTGGCAGGAAAGAGAAATACAGGATCTTTTAGGGCTTAAAGCCGAAGGGCATTTGGATCCCAGGCGGCTTGTGCTTCATGAAGATTGGCCCCAGGGGGTTTTCCCTTTGCGGAAAGATTTCGATCTCTCGAAAAAAGTTCCACGCGCTCCGGGACGTTATATTTTTAAACAAGTCCAGGGAGAAGGGATATTTGAAATTCCGGTTGGTCCGGTCCACGCGGGGATCATTGAGCCCGGACATTTCCGTTTTTCTGCAGCGGGGGAAGCCGTCCTTAAACTTGAGATCCGGCATTTTTATACTCATAAAGGGACCGAAAAGGCCGGGGAAGGGAAGACGCCGCAGCACCTTCTTTGTTTAGCGGAACGGATCTCCGGGGATAATTCATTGGCCCATGCGGTCGCTTGCGCTCAAGCCCTTGAGGCCTTGGCGGGCCTTCAAGTGCCGTTGCGGGCTCAATTTCTAAGGACCGTTTTTCTTGAAATGGAACGTCTTCATAATCATATGAGCGATATTGCAGGCATTTCCTTGGATGTGGCCTTCAGTTTTGGCGCAAGCCAGCTGATGCGTTTAAAAGAACATCTTTTAAGATTAAATGAACAACTGACCGGAACACGGCTTTTGCGTTCCGCGGCTATTTTAGGCGGAGTGAGTAAAGATATTTCTGATCCTCAAAAGAAATGGCTTTTGACCCAGATCAAAAAGATCAAAGAAGATTTTGAAGGAACGGTCCAGATCCTTTGGCAGGTGGATTCTCTTATGGACCGCGTCGAGACCACGGGCATTCTTAAAAAAGAGATCGCTGAAGCCTTGGGAGCGACCGGACCTGTCGCCAGGGCTTCAGGCATCGATCGTGATCTTCGCCGGGACCATCCTTATGCCGCATACAGGGATCTTTTTTTTATGGTGCCGGTCTTTGGCGAAGGAGATGTTGAAAGCCGGATGAGGGTTAAGGTTCAGGAGGTCTATGAGTCGTTCAAATTGATCTATGATGCGCTTCACGCTATGCCGCAAGGTCCTTTATGCGCTGAAACGAAACCGCTTTTACCTTTAAAAAACGCACTTGGGTATACGGAATCTCCTCGTGGCGAATGCTTCCACTGGCTCGAGACGGATAAATACGGGCAGATCTCCCGTTGGAAGATCCAATCCCCGTCGTTCGCGAATTGGCCGACAATCGAACATGCAGTATTGGGAAATATTGTCCCGGATTTTCCGTTGATCAATAAAAGCATGAATTTATCCTATTCGGGGAACGACCGGTAGGGGAAGGAAAGAAAAGTGTTCAGGATCCTTAAAAAGAATATAGCTACAGGAAAAGCAACCTTACCCTACACGCCTTCTGCGGCAAAACCCCCGGAAGGATTTTTAGGTGCTCCTGAGATCGATCTCCAGCGATGTACGGGGTGTGGGAAATGCGTCCTCGCTTGTCCGACCCAAGCGCTGACGATCACAGATCATCCTTCAGCAGATCGCCGGACATGGGACCTTTCTTACGGGGATTGTATTTTTTGCGGCCTTTGCGGACCGGTTTGTCCCCACCAGGCGATCTCTTTTAAGGGGAAATTCGAACTTGCCGCTAGAACAAAAAATGAATTAAATACGACCTTTTCTTTCCTGCTTTCGGAATGCAAAAAAGATAAAGCCTTTATCCAGAACCACGAAATACCCCTAAAACAACCCAACGGTGATAGCCCGAGCTTTACGCAGGGTGATTTTGCCGGCCGGCTTTCTAAAGATGAGATCGGTCCTAAGCTTAAAGATAAGATCCAAAAACTTTTTGGACGTTCTCTCCATATCCGCGAAGTTGATGCAGGTTCCTGCAACGGTTGTGAAATGGAAGCGGTAAATCTTTCCAACCCGGTCTATGATGCCGAACAGTTCGGCATTCATTTTGTAGCTTCTCCAAGACATGCGGACATGTTGCTTGTTACAGGCCCGGTGACCCGCCAAATGGAACTTGCACTTGTGAAGACATATGAAGCGACTCCTTCACCCAAACTAGTGGTGGCCTGCGGTAGCTGCGCTATCAGCGGCGGGATTTTCAACGGAAGCTATGCGGTGATCGGGGGTGTGGACCGATCGGTTCCTGTGGATATTTATGTTCCCGGTTGCCCTCCGCGCCCTGAAGCTATCCTACACGGCATTTTTCTTGCTTTGGACAGATTGCGCAAAAAATAAAAACACATAGACCTCTATAAGATTAATCAGATTCTTGCCAAATCTCTCCGCGGCGGCCGATCTTTACGGCGCTTTCGACCCTGATCTTGATCACCACGAATTTCTCATTAATGGCGAGCTCGAAAGCCTTGTTCTTTTTTCCGGTTCTGACGGCTTGGATGACCCGGTCGGTGGAAAGCTGAACGAGTTTTTTATCCCATTGCCGGAAGATCTCATTGAAGACCGGCCCTTTTTCGATCAATGTGGCCGTTCCATTAAGGCGGTAAGCCTCTAAAGCCTCCAGATCCATGAAAGAAACCGAAACGTACGGATTTTCCCTTAAGTTGGATACGGTTTTCCCCATGACATAATCGATCAGATAACAGTGGTTCGCTTTGGCCCGGAAAATAAATTTCGGGACGGAGTTCGGCCGCCCGTCTTTATCGACTGTTGCGATCGAGACGAATTCACGGCGGTCCAGAAGCTCTTTAATGTGATCTCTGATCTTAGGCATTGACCTTTTTCCAGGGCAGATAAATTCACTTCTAGTATTATAGCAAAAAGAATGCCAAAGGGCCGAGCGGGGCAGGGATTTCATAGTCTCTCAGAGGATATTCTTTTATAATAACCTCATGAAAGGCCTTTACGTTCATATCCCATTTTGTCTGACCCGATGCCATTATTGTAACTTTATTACCACGGCTGACTCTTCCCGTACTTCTAGAGCCAGGTTTTTTTCCGCTCTCCAAAAAGAGGTTGATTATATTCAAAAGAAATATCCCCATCTTGTTTTCGACACTTTTTATTTAGGGGGAGGGAGTCCTTCAATATTAACAATCCCAGAGCTCGAGCAGCTTGTTCTGATGCTGCGGAAAGCTTTTGAATTCCGGAAGGGGCATGAGTTTTCTTTTGAGTTCAATCCCGGGGATGGCGATCAGGAGAAAATCAAAACTTTAAAAAAGCTCGGTGTCAATCGGATCAGTCTGGGCGCGCAGGCTTTTCAGGATTCTCTTTTAAAGACTTTAGGACGCCGGCATACAGTTAAAGATATTAAAAGTTCATTGAAAAAGATCCGTGATGCCGGGATCGATCATATCAGTTTTGATCTCATGCTCCGGATCCCGGGACAAACCCCGGAAGATTTTCAAAGATCCCTTAAGGCGTGCATTGCTTTGAAAGCTTCCCAGATCTCCCTTTATGATCTTGAAGTCCATCCCCATACCGTTTTTGGAGAAGCTTTTAAAAAAGGGAAGTTGGATCTTCCCTCAGAAGAAGAACATGCCCAAATGTATGAAGCTGCGATCCATAGGCTTTGCAAGGCAGGGTATGAACATTATGAGATCTCCAATTTCGCAAAGCCGGGGCTGGCCTCTCGCCACAACTTGATCTATTGGCATAATCAGGAATATTTGGGGCTTGGTCCCGGGGCTTTTTCTTATCTTGAAGGGGTCCGGTCTCAGTTCGCCTCTGATCTGGACCGTTATCTTAAAAAATGTGAGGCTGAAAATTGGGAACGGGATTCGGAAGATGTTCTTTCGGCAGAAGATATCGAAAAAGAGACCTTGGTTACAGGGTTAAGACTTCAGGAAGGGGTTAAGGCCCAAAATTTCAGAAAGATCCATCCGGGATTGAAGCAAAGGATCAAAGCCCTTTGCGAAGAACAGCTTCTTGAAGAAATAAAAGGAAAGGTCCGTCTTAGCGAACGGGGGAAAGCCCTTTCAGAAGATGTTTTTAGTTTTCTTCTTCAAAAAGAAACGGACTTTTTTAAACAGGGGTAGCGGCAGCTCAGTTTTTTTTCAGAAGGGCGTAATTATTTTTGAAAAGGGAAAAAAGAGCCGCAAAGCAAAAAAGAAGACCGACGATAAAGATCGCTTTTTCGGCCTGTGCGTTACTGAGGATCCGGCAAGGGAGTTTCACGATCTCAATGACCACTTCCATGAAAAGGCCGATCAAAAGGTAAGAAAGGCCGTAAAAGTGACATAACTTATCGATCGCGCCCTGCTCCGGGCTTTCCAATTTAGGATAGAGTTTAAAAACCTTCATGATCGTATCCCGTTCTTCCAAAGCCACCCCGTAAGCAACGAAGATCGTCGCGACCCCTTCGAGCAGGTTCTCGATCGCCGTAGCATTATC
>CAYQTU010000043.1:0-11931 GCA_964420575.1 uncultured bacterium | reverse complement strand
ATACACTGAAAAAGAGACTGAGTTATAATCGGTCAGATAATATTCTTCATTGTTGTCATAGACAATAACGCAGGTGTCGACGGTATAAAAAATATCCGCCAGCAAATAGGCCGGGATCTCGCAATAGACCGTATAGATCCCATTTTTAGAAAGGGTGACCGGTTCCGGTTGGACTGTACGAAATATGATCATATTTTTAGCTTTCACGTCAAACGCACATCGTATTTTGAAAGGTTGATCCCGTTTGGCTTTAAAGGTAAGACGGAACAGGAACTTTTCATCGATGCGGACCGTCCCCTTTTGACGTTTCTCAACATCAACCAACTCCACAGCAAGGATCTCCCCATGCTCGTTTTGATGGCCCCCCCGTTCTCCCCGAAGTCTTTTATTTGAGATCTTCAAAAGCTCTTTTTGATAACGTTCAATGACTTCGGCCGGGGCCCCTTGATCTACGATCTTTCCTTCATGAAGCCGGATCGTTTCATCGCAGATCCTTTCGACAGCGCCCATATCATGGGACACAAAAAGAACCGTGATCCCCTGCTTACCTGCATGTTTGATCCGTTCAAAACATTTATTCTGAAAATCTCCGTCTCCAACGGCGAGCACTTCATCCGCGAGAAGCACGTCCGGGAACATATTCAGAGCCGTCGAAAAAGCCAGGCGCAGATACATCCCGCTGGAATAATGTTTGACCGGCATGGCTTTGTATTTTTCGACATCCGCAAAGTTCAGGATCTCAGGGATCCGTTTCCCGGCTTCCCGAGGACCGATGCCGTAGATCGCAGCATTCAAAAGGATATTATCCACCGCATTCATTTCGGGTTGAAACCCGGCGCCGACTTCGAGCAAAGAGACCACGCGGCCTCGGATCACCGCGCGCCCTTCCGTAGGCGGAGTGATCCGGGAAAGGACTTTAAGAAGGGTCGTCTTCCCGGCCCCGTTCTGGCCGATGATCCCCAGAACGGTCCCTTGAGGCACGGACAGATCAATATCTTTAAGGGCCCAGATCTCTCTTTCGAGATATTTCTTATCTTCATTCTTCCGGCCGAACAAAGAATGAAGTCCGCCCCAAAACCCGTTTGCGGTTTTTTCGATCTTATAACATTTCCCTAATTTTTCGATCGCGATCGCATTCATGGTCTCAACTTTCAAAGTCAACATCCCTCAGGTCTAAGCAGGGCCATTATATCATCCTTGAAATCTTCGGGATAAGCTTCAATCAGAACCGTTCCATCCGATAGGCCCGCCCGGAGTGTGAATTGCATTTTTATTCTTAGCGCCTTTTGGTTTCTTCTTATTCTGACCCCAAAGGGCTCCGAGGCCTGACCCGATCCAAAAGAGAATGACCCAGGGCGCAAGAAAGAGTTTTCCTAAAAAAATTAAAATTTTGTTCCGAGAAATAGGTTTGGGGGGATGGATTTGTTCAAGGGCCTCAACGGCAGCTATGAATTTCTCCGTGCCCGTAATACTCATGCCATAAGGTCTTAGAAATTTTTCGATGAATTCCCGCAGCCGTGCCGAAGTTTCTTTTTTCTCAAGGGCCTCCGAGATCTGCGCAAGATGATCGGTCATATTCTTCGCCGCCCGGAGAAGTCCTCCTTCGACCAAATAATGATAATGGAGCGTCCCCTCTTGGGTGTCTTTAAATTCATCCGCTTCCAGAGTCAGCACGGTTTTACCTAAAATACCCGATTCGATCATAGCGCTTGTATTCAAACCTACCGCCACATCCGCGTAATAAAGCGAATGAAAATAATCATCCTTTGTATCCTCAAAGATAGGCACGGCGCCGTACGCAGGCCAAACCACCGTACGCCCCAAACCGGAAAGGTCCGCTGAAAGCCATTGTTTCACGTTGGCCGGGTGCGGCCGGATCAGGATCCCCGAGGAGCGGAGTTTCTCATGAGGACTGTTCCGGATCGCCATCACCCATTTTTTCACAAAATCGGTTTCATTTTTTGCGATAAAGACCGAGGAACATAAATAAAGAATCACCGGATACCGCTCGTCCAATCCGACCTTTTCGCAAAAGTCTTTTCGGCTGATCTTAGGCCGGCGGTCAAACCATTCATCAAAGACTTGCGCTCCGGTAAGTTCTATTTTTTCATCGGGGATATGATGAAAACGGATCGCCTCCTCTTTTTGGAATTGATTCCAGACTATGATCTTATCCACATCCGCTTGGATCAAGCCTTTATTGGTCAGATTGTCCCAGCTTGCGACACATAACGCGGTACGGATCCCCAGCGTCTTGGCGCCTTTAGCATAATCCAGCATTCCCATTCCGGAGTCCAAGAGCGGTGTAAAGAGCACCAGATCAGGCTTTACATCGGTCCACAATTTAAAAACTGCAGACGGAACAGGAAAAAGATCTTCAAAGCCGGACAATGTTTTGCGTAAAAAAGGAAAAAGATGCGCCCGGAGATAAGGGCTCAAGCTGAGCATTTGGATCATTCCTTTAAAAAAAACGGGAATGCGTTTTGCCATGCGCGCCCGCAATTTATGCGCGTTTTCATATTCAGGGACAAAATATCTTAAATAATCAATTAAGGAACGGGAAAAATCCTTAAAAGGGGTGCAAAAATCTGCGGGAAGCGGCGGAAGAAAAGTGTAATGGATCTTGCCCTGCCCGGCTTGGACAAGTTCGTCGATCTTCTGCGTCTCGAAACGTTTATTGGAAAGCGGCATCAATCCCAGTTCGATCGTATGACCGCGGCGGGCAAGCTTCAAAAGCGATGCTTCATAGAGCCGAAGGTAAGCCAAATGCCTCATCAAAAAATAGATTCGCATAAGTCCCGGATTATTTTGAAAATAAGAGGGCCGTAACCGCCGAAGAATGATCTTGCTGCGCGACTTGATCGAAATCTTTTTTAGCGACTTCGCGCCAGTATTTTTGATAAATATAATATTTTTCTTGAAGGCCCGCCGAAGGGATCGACCGGACAATGTTCTGAAGGTCCTCCCAATTAAAAATGCGGTACCAACCCCGGTCTTGAGCTTCTTTCCCCCCAAAAGGGAAAGAGAGCATCATTTTTCCGTCTTTTTTCAAGACGCGGAACATTTCCCGGACCGCCTGGAGATAAGCCTCTTTTCCCTTCTGCCCCTGAGCAACGCCATAACGTTCATTGTCCATCCCGATATGTTCGATCGTGGAAATGCAGATCACCCGGTCAAAGGTCTCATCTTTAAAATCGATCGCGCAAAGGTCCCCGAAACAGTAAGAATATTTATCGCCTTGGAAGAGAGGTATTTCCTTATCGGAATTGAGGGTGTAGTGTACGAATTTTGGCTTCGCGTCTTTAATGGATTCTTTAAGATAATCAACATTTAAAGCCGCGCCGGCATCCAGGATCTTATAGTTTTGGTGCGGGTCCAAAATCTCCAGCGCCAACGGAAATTCCAAAACACGTTCATCCACTCCGCAACCTAACCGGATCTCCGGAGAAAGCGCCTTATTCCAGGAAATATCTTGAGCCTTTAAAGCATCGAGGATGATCCCCTGGCGGTATTCCCGGTAAACTCGGTTAAAGACCTTCCGGATCTCAAGAGGCTCGATTTCATGAACGGCTTTTTTGAAATCAATGGGATCCCCGGATCCGATCTTTAAAAAGAAATCCTTAAAGAGCTCTTTTTCTTCGCGGGAAAATTTTAAAGATTGTTTGATCTGGCGGTTGGAAAGTTTTTTGAGTTCCATCTGGGTTTGATACCGTTCTTTTTCATAGCGGAGACTTTTTTCGACCAAGCCGGGGAAGTCCGGAAAAAATGCTGCGATCTTCCCATAATCGGATTTTTGAAAAGCCTGGCGCAAGGATCTTTCAAAAAGGTCTACATTAGGTTCAATTTCTTTTTCCATGATAAAGGCTCCTTAAAAAAGCGGCTAAGGCATCGGCCGTTAATCCTTCCTGCTCCAGGATCGCCGAAGGACTTCCTGCAGCAGAAAATCGGTCGCGGATCCCCAGATGATAGATCTTGATGTTTCGAGAAAAGCCCCCTAAGGCTGCGCAAACGGCACTGCCTAATCCGCCGATCACATTATGTTCTTCTAACGTCACGAGAACCTTCGCGGAAGAGGCTAAACGGATCACTGCTTCAGCGTCAAAAGGCTTGAGAGAGCTCATATGAAGTATTTTAACGTTGATCCCCTTTTCCTTGGAAAGGAAATCTGCGGCTTTAAGAGCCTCTCCCGTCATCGTTCCTGTAGTGATAAGCGCTATTTCCCCGCCTTTACGCAAAAGCTTGGCATGGCCGAATTTGAATTTTTTATTCCGGGGGGGATAGATCTCTTCAACCTCGCCGGCACAAAGACGGATATAAACGGGCCCTTTGATCTTTAAAGCTTCGCGGACCGCCTGTTTCGCTTCCTGGGCATCGCCCGGGACAAAGATCGTCATATTAGGGATCGCCCTCATGATCGCAATATCTTCTATCGCATGATGGGTCGTTCCTGCCGTGCCCGCACTGATCCCCGCATGCGTCGCAATAAATTTCACGTTCAAACCGGGATAAGCCACCGTGGTCCGGACCTGTTCACAGGCTCGCATGGAGATAAAACAGGCAAAAGAATGAACAAAAGGGATTTTTCCGGAAAGCGCTAAGCCCGCAGCGACTCCGACCATATTCTGTTCCGCGATACCGACTTGAAGATAGCGTTCCGGATAAGCTTTTTCAAAATGAACGGACTGGGTCGCTTCTTTCAGGTCTGCTTCTAACGCAACAATATTGCGATAACGCCCGGCCAAGGCCACCAGCTCTTTCGCTGCGGCTGAACGCATGCATTGTTTACTCATCGCTGATGGTTTTCCAGGTTCTTTTTAGATTCATGTTTGGCCCGATGCGCAAATTCCCCTTTTAAGCCTTTCCCATGCCATTCCGGATTGTTTTCCATAAAAGAAATGCCCTTACCCTTGACGGTATTGGAGATCACAAGCGATGGTTTCCCTTTTTTAAAAGGCAGCTTCTTGAACGTTTTTAAGATACCGCTGAACGAATGGCCATCCACTTCTCTCACTTCCCAGCCAAAAGACTTCCATTTCGCCGCATAAGGCTCAAGAGACATGACTTTTTCTGTGAATCCGTCGATCTGGATCTTATTCCGGTCCACGATCGCGATCAAGTTATCCAGTTGATAATGTGCCGCAAACATCGCCGCTTCCCAAACTGATCCCTCCTGGGTTTCCCCGTCCCCCATAAGAACAAAAGTGCGATATTTTTTTTGATCCATTTTCGCGGCATAAGCCATACCGCATCCCACCGAAAGACCGTGCCCGAGAGAACCCGTGCTCATTTCCACGCCGGGAACTTTCCGCATATCCGGGTGCCCACCCAGTAAAGAATGATCTTGCCGAAAAGAAAGCAATGTTTTGACGTTAAAGAATTTTTTGAGGAAAAGAACGGTATAAAGCGCGATCGAAGCATGCCCTTTACTTAAAATGAACCGGTCCCGTTTTTCATCCCGAGGTTTTTTAGGGTCAATGTTCAAGACCTTGAAATAAAGTGCCACCAGCATATCGATCGCGGAAAAAGCGCCGCCAGGGTGGCCGCAACCTGCACAAACAAGCGTTTCGACCATCCAATAACGGGCTTCAGCCGCTAATTTTTTAAGTCGCTGGAGAGAATGTTGCATGATTATTTGATTTTATATTGGGAATTCTGAGCAACCCCGCTATAGTCGATGTAGAGAGTCTTCCATTCCGAAAAAACATCCATCGCTTGAGTGCCCGGTTCACGAGAGCCGTTCCCGGAAAGTTTCACTCCGCCAAAAGGCATATGCGGTTCGGATCCAAACGTCGGAGCATTAACATAACAACAGCCGGCTTGTATTTTTTCAAGTGCGATCATGGCCGCGTTCACATCAGAAGTGTAAATGGAAGCAGTAAGACCATAAGGGACCGCGTTCATCTTTTCGATCGCCTCATTGAGAGAATGAACTTTGAAAACGGCAAGTACCGGGCCAAAGATCTCTTCTTGGGCAAGCGGAGAACAGACATCAACCTCCGTGAAAATGGTCGGTTCAATATAATTCCCTTTTGCATATTCTCCGTCCGTTAACGCCCGCCCGCCATAGACGCACTTTGCGCCGCTTTTCTGGGCTTTTTCAATGGCTTTAAGAATACCGGCATGTTGTTTGCGATTGATCACCGGGCAGATCCTGGTTTTAGGGTCTTCTCCTTTTCCGACCTTCATAGCTTTTGTTTCTTCGATCAGCGCTTTGAGGAATTCATCATAGATCTTGGCATGAACCAATACCCGGCTTGTGGCGGCGCACCGTTGGCCGGCTGTCGAGAAAGCTCCGGCAGCAACCGCTTTCACTGCCGCAGGAAGGTCTGCATCGTCTAATACAATGAGACCATTTTTACCGCCCATTTCTAGCGAGCATCTTTTAAGGCTCCGCCCGCATTCCGCAGAAATCATCCGCCCTACGCGTGAAGACCCCGTAAAAGAGATCAATTGAACATCCGGGTGGTCTACAAGGGCTTTTCCTGTTTCTTCGCCCACACCGTAAACAATATTGACCACACCGTCCGGGAAACCCGCTTCCTTCAGGATTTCTCCGAGCTGATACGCCGTAAGCGGCGTATCTTCCGAGGGTTTTAAAACTACGGTATTCCCGCAGATCAACGCTGGGAAAAGTTTCCAGGTCACAATTGCCATCGGAGCATTCCAGGCTGTGATAAGACCGCAAACTCCGATCGGCGTTCTTTTAGTCAAAGCCCAGCGCCGGTTCAAAGCCGAAAAAGTCGTTTGCCCGTAAAGCCGTCGGCCTTCCCCTGCCATAAATTGAGCAACATCTACGCTGGACTGAACATCCCCCATGGCTTCGGGCAGCGTCTTCCCCATTTCCCTGACGATCACTCGGGCAAGCTCGTCCTGTTTGGCTTTAAGAAGTTCTGCCGCTTTAAAGATCAATTCCCCGCGTTTGGGAGGAGGCGTGTCTCGCCAAGCGGGAAAAACCTCATGAGCGGCTCTGACCGCTTTA
This sequence comes from uncultured bacterium, assembly GCA_964420575.1. Lineage (GTDB taxonomy): Bacteria > Omnitrophota > Omnitrophia > Omnitrophales > Aquincolibacteriaceae > CAYQTU01. Next base: position 4,952 of record CAYQTU010000043.1, on the reverse strand, counting down.
TCGATATCTTCTTTCCCGGAAGAAGGAAAAAGCCCGATCACATCTCCTTGATCGGCAGGGTTAAGATTTTCAAAATATTTCCCGCTTGCCGGCGCACTATTTTTTCCTGCGATCCAATTCTGAAATTTTTCCATGACTTTCGTCTCCTCCATCACCAAGCGCTATAGCCTCCGTCGATCACAAGATTGGCCCCTGTCATATACGCAGAAGCTTCGGACGCCAAGAAAAGGACGGCTCCGCAATAATCCTGAGGGTCGGCCATCCGTCCTAAAGGGATCTTTGCAGTGTAATTTTTAATAAAACGGGGATCTTGTCGATTCAAAACACCGGCTAAGGTTAACGTATTGACCCGCACGTTCTTTCCAGCCCAGTAAGTCGCAAGATACCGCGTTAAATTCAGGATCCCGGCTTTGCTTACGGAATAGTCCAAAGGTTTATAAAAAGCCGGTTTTTTATATTCGTAGATCCGTTGATCCGGAGAAAGCAACCCATAGATCGAAGAAATATTGATAATACTTCCTTTTTTCTTAGAGGCCATGGCCCCTCCAAAAACCTGACAGCACAGAAAAACCCCTTTGAGATTCACGGCCAAGGTCTTATCCCAGATCTTCTCATCATATTCTTCAAACGACGCGGACATCTGATGCGGCGGAGTGTCCAACGCGGCATTGTTGATCAAAATATCTACGCATTTGAAATGGTCCAATACCTTGCGGAGAGCTTTTTTGAGCGAAGTTTTATTCGTGATGTCACATTTTATCTTCAAAAGACCCGTATTGAGGATCTCATTTAAACACCCTTTAGGATTTTGAGGATTAATATCAAGCGCGGCCACTTTAAGTCCTGCGGCCAATAACGCCCGCACATAAACCCCGCCTAACTGCCCTGCGGCACCGGTCACCACAGCGACTTTTCCTTTTAAATTAAAGATTTTTTCAAGATAGCTTTGCATGTTTCGCCTCTAAGAGCAGATCGCAGATCTCACGAACTGCGCCCTGACCTCCTTTTTTATGGGTTACATAAACAGCATAAGGTAAAATTTCAGGATAAGCATCAGCAACGCAAACCGGAACGCCCACCTCTTTCAAACAATCCCTATCATTCATGTCATTACCCACATAAACAACCTGCTCCGGATGAATTTTTAGTTTTTTCATTTCTTTTTTCAAAACACGGATCTTATCCCAACAACCAGAGACGCAAGGAATATCCAATTTCCGGCACCGGGCACGGACCACGGGATTTTCTTCGGTAGAGATCACCCGTACCGGGATCCCTGTCTGTTTCAGTAAATAGATTCCGATCCCATCGCTCCGGCTGCAAAAAACACCTTCGCTCCCGTCCTCCATCACCAGAACACGGTTATCCGTAAAGACCCCGTCGAAATCAAAAACCGCTAAGCGGACCCTTTTAAAAATTTTAAGCAGATTGCGCTTGCTGAGTTTTTGCTTTGGGAACCGCAACGGGATCCTCCAGATCTTCCAAACGGATCATCGCTTCTTTGGCGAGATCGGTCTTAAGCCTTTTACCGATGATCTTTTCAAATTGATAAGGCGCGAGCCCTCCCCCGGGAGATTTAATACAAAGATCCTCCGCAGAAAGCCGGTGCCCTTTTTTCAACGGGCTAGCCGCATAAAGGCTTTTTCCCATTTTGATCCTTGCGCTCATCTCAATATCGAGGATCTTTTTTTCTCCGTCCCCAAGCATTTGCCCGATCCGTTTCAGATCGCGCACTTGTTTGCGAAGACCCTCGGGCTCAAGAGAGAACTTATGATCCGTGCCTTTCCAAGAATGGTTCATGGTAAAATGCTTTTCGATCACCACGGCCCCTAATAAATAAGCGACGGAAGCCGCTAAAATGCCGTTATCGTGCCCTGAGTAACCGATAACTGCTTTGGGGAATTCCTTTTTAAGGGTTTCGATCGCACGCAAGTTAAGGTCGGGATATTCGGTAGGATAAGTACAGACGGTATGCATTAAACACAATTGGTCATGGAATTTTAGAACCGTATCATAAGCCATCCGGATCTCCTGTAATGTTGCGGCACCCGTAGAAATAAAAAGAGGCTTCTTCAACGCCGCGATATAACGGATAAGCGGCAGGTTCGTCAGATCGCCGGAAGCTAATTTATAGCTTGTAATCCCAAGTTGTTCCAAAAGATCAACGCTCGGGATATCAAAGGCCGTACACATAAATTCCACTTGGTGTTCTTCGGCGCACTGTTTCAGCTTCTGATATTCTTTGAATCCAAATTCCAGGAATTCACGGTGTTCTCCGTAAGTGGCTCCAAAACTATTCTCATGGTCATACGGCCGGTCATACATTTCTTGGGTATAAAGAGCTCGGTTTTCTCTTTTTTGAAACTTCACGGCATCGACTCCACAAGCGGCAGCAACCTTGATCATTTCCAAAGCCGTTTTGAGATCCCCCTGATGATTGTGTCCGATCTCCGCCAGCACAAAAGGATCTCCTCCTTCTGAGATCCTTCTTTTTCCTAAAATAAATTTATTCATCATAGCTCCCTTATTTTAACAAAAAATCAACTTTTCGCCGTCTTAAAATCATGGGTTTTTTGAAGGATCTCTTGCGCCACTTTTGCATGACCTTCCGGAGAAAAATGGCAGTGATCCGCATAAAGCGCCGCACCGGCGAGGATCGACCTCTTTCCGTTGCGGTAGCGTTCAACCAATTCGCTAAAATCAACCACGGGAATATTCTTTTCGGAAGCTAAAGCCAAAAAATCTTTCTTATACCCTTCATAAGTTTTATATTCTTCGACTTCCCTTCGGAAAATTTCGGGCATGGTTCGCTGCAAATATTGCTGATAAACAATAACAGCCGTCGCGATTTTCCGGTCCTGAAGCCATTGAGATAATTTATTCAAAATCCGCGAAGGAGTATTCTCCCCTTGATAATCATTTTCACAAAGGACATAAACAACTCCACTGACACGATGAGAATATCTAGTTAAAGCTTCATCCATCAAAACCAAGGCATCATCAATGCCCGCTCCGGGAACGGCAACGGAAATAAATTTTTTATCTGAAATGAGCCGCTGCAATTGAGACGCTAAATGCTCCTCATCATTCACGGCCGCGCCAAAGGCCACACTATCCCCGGCCACTAAGATAATCTCTTCGGCCTCCACGCGCGGAAGCGTTGTTCGTTCTCCAAAAGCATTGGTTGAAAAATCAGCTTCGACAAATCCGTAACGCTTGATGAATGCTTCAAGGGCAGGCGTCAGGGGCTGTTCTTTGGCCACTGAAAAAGCCAGCGGATCCAACGGGTTATAGAGATTTGTCTTAAGATAAATAAAACGGTAATTCAGATCGGGTTTAAGCCGGAGAATGTTCTTCTTAGGGTCTGAGACCGTGATCCTTGCTTCTTCAGCTCCTAATTCATCGCGAAAAGGAGAATTCCCGAGCATGACTTTAGCGTATTGCATATCGGGAATTAGGTTTTTAAGCTCTTCTTCGCGGGCCAAAAAAGGCAGATCCGCATTTGAAGAAGTCTCTGCTTTTGTCGGAACAGGCTGAGCTTCAATGGGTTTTAAAAGAGGCGCTGCTTTAGGCCTGAAAATATTCGAAAATTCGTGAACAAGACTCCAGTGAAGCTTGTCACCTAAAAAGATGCTTCGCGCCCCTTCAACCCCAAGCCATAAACACACCACGGCCGCGAGCGTAAAGAGTAAAAATTTCAATTTCACAGAATAGGCCCCCTTAGTTCATTAACTGCCTAGCCAAAGGTTTTCTTTAAAGAAAAGGGGCCGGAAACAGGCATTTCCGACCGAATGGACGACCTTTCTCAAGAATACAAACGCCCTATTATCCAATACATCACTCCCAAAGTCCATCATCCATTCGGGAGCCCAAAATCTCTCCCTAAAAACCACTTATCCTATTCTGGAAAGGCTTCGAGCCTCTGGTTATTTACAAATCCGGGATTAATGCTAAACTAATGACCTTTCTGGTGAATTTTTACACCTTTTAAGGAGGATTTCATGTATAAACTTGTTCTTATCCGCCATGGAGAAAGCACTTGGAACAAAGAGAACCGTTTTACCGGTTGGACCGACGTTGATCTTTCGGAAAAAGGCCTTCAGGAAGCCAAAGAAGGCGGTGTACTCTTAAAAAAAGAAGGCTACGCTTTTGACATTGCATTCACTTCCGTTTTGAAACGTGCGATCCGTACCCTTTGGATCGTCACCGAACAAATGGATCTCTTGTGGATCCCGGTCATCCGTGATTGGCGTCTGAATGAACGTCATTATGGGTCCCTTCAAGGATTGAATAAATCCGAAATGGCTGAAAAATACGGCGAAGATCAAGTGAAGATCTGGCGCCGCAGCTATGACACTCCTCCGCCTCCGCTCGAAGAGAGCGATCCCCGCAATCCGGCCAAAGATCCGCGCTATAAAGGCCTTAAAAAAGGTGAGGCCCCCTTAACCGAATGTTTGAAGGACACGGTAGCACGTGTGATGCCTTGCTGGAAAGATTCGATCGCACCTGCGATCAAGTCCGGGAAACGTGTTTTGATCGCCGCGCACGGGAACAGTTTGCGGGCACTTGTGAAATATCTGGATAATATCCCCGAGGATATCATCGTTAATTTGAACATCCCGACCGGCATGCCGCTCGTTTATGAGCTGGATCAAGACCTTAAACCGATCCGGAATTATTATCTTGGCGATCCCGAAAAGGTCAAAGCCGCCATGGAAGCTGTGGCCAGTCAGGGAAAAGCCAAGAAATAACCGTTAGGAAAAAGAGCTTATGCGTATTGGATTTGTTTTGACCCATCGTTACTCTATTTTCTCCATGAATTCCTTTCTCTTCATTATTACCCTGTTCACCCTCTGGGACGCTTCCGTTCTGCTTAAAGACATGATCGATAATGCTATGGTTGACAAGACGATCTCTGGAGAGCCATGACCAGCTGCAAAAATACTCGCAAT
>CAYQTU010000042.1:0-12097 GCA_964420575.1 uncultured bacterium | reverse complement strand
GACCTTGATGGATGGCAGTACTTACGAGCTTTCGCAGAGCGATATCGGAGTCCTGACAGATGTGGTCCGCAGTCTTGGTGCGATCGATATTTCTAAAGGGGCCGATCTTGCGAAACTCTCCAATGCGATCCAGGCCGCTTTTGGCGATGGAAAATTCCAAACCTCCGTGATCCGCTTGAGCATGAACAGTCTGGAAGTCGACGGGAAGACTTACCATGACGTTGAAGTCGCCATCACCCAGGATGCGGCGGAAGTGACCTTCGAATATAACGGCGCGCGTCTCGGCGCGGTATCGACCGATATGGAGGATACGCTTAAAGGACTAGGGCTTGTCAGCAAAGCGATCTCGAATGCTGAAGCGCTGTTGGGCCGGCCGCTGGACCTTACGATCGAAAAAGACATCATCGCGCTTGGGAATGCTAACCAGGGGCTTTTGATGCAGGGATTCAATGATTTCCACGGAAAGATCACCGGGCAATTCACGATCAAGCACAACGGCCGAGAGATCACGTTCAAGCTGACCTGGTTCCAGGACGGGACCGTGATGTATGAGTTCCGCGCGTTCGGGAAGAACGAAAGCTTCATCGACGTCAAAGGCGTTGTCGGAAATACCGAAGAGGCCCTTCACGACATCAAAGCGATCTCGGATCTTGCGGCCAATTATGACCTTTTTAATTATGATCTCAATGCCACGGACGGAGTGATCGCTTTTGCGAATGCCCTGCAGAAGATGCTGGATAACGGAGAATTATTTGCGGTCCAGGTCACTATCACGTTCTATCGCAAGGATGCGAACGGCAATATCGTCAAGTTCGGAGATTTTACGTTCACGCGCGGTGCGACTACCGTTCTTTTTGATAATGTCGAGCTTCACGGCAAGAATAACAGCAAGATCGTGTTGAGCGGCGCGGCTGAGGGGATGAAGAATGCGGTTTACGGCATTTTAGAGATCGAAAAGATCGCGAAGAATTACGATCTCTCCAATTTCGATATCCACGCAGCAGACGGTGTCGCAGCGTTCCTGACCACGGTCATGTCGAATTTCGCGAGTTTTAATCTGAATAAAGTCGGCATGCAATTCTATAACACCGATGGCACGCTCTTCGGGGTGTTTACTATCAGCCTGAATGCGGACGGGGTGGCGACGGGTGCTTGGAACCATGTGACCGCGAGAGACCAGAACGGGAACTTTGTGACCTTGAACGGGATCACGGTGAAGGACAGCAGCAGGGTCGGTGAGGTCATGTCGAATATTCAGAATATGACCGCTTATGCCGCGAAGAATTCGAATCTCGGGACAGCGCAGGGACGTGCGGAATATGCGAACTGGATCATGAACACGATGGCAGCGTCGCTGGCCGGGAATGAAGGCGCACAGGCGACGATCTCGGAAGAAGTCTCTCGTGGCGGCGTGGACATCATGTTTTTCGAAGGCGAGCTCGGGAAACAGGCGGTGTTCCTTGGAAACTATAAGATCTCGGCGATCTTGGATGAACAGACCGGGAAAACCTATCTGCAGGTTCAGACCTCCAATATTGAATTGATCGGTAAAGACGGCGCTCTGGTGAAGATCAGTCAAACCTACCGCATTGAGCAAAATGAAGCCCAAACGGCGGGCGCAGAATTGGTCACGAAGATCATGGGGAGCATGGAAAGCCTCAGGACCTATGTCAAAGCGAACGTGCCTCTTGCCGCAGTGGTCAGTCAGCAGAGCTTTGCGGAAGTCCTGGGACAGATGTTGCTCGGAACGTTGCCGCCCGGGTTGAGCTTGGATGCGATGCAATATGCGGTAACGCCGCTTGAAGTCCAGGTCTTTGATACGTTCCAGAGGCTGATGGGAACGGTCAGTCTTACGGTGGATAAAGAAAATAATCGGATCATCTACGGCTATAGCACGGTAGTGGACGGGAAAGGGCTGAGTGAAGCGACGATCCGTGGAACTGCTTCGAGCGCAGAACAGGCTTTTGCTAAACTTGAAAATTGGCGCAATCCTAAATTGATCGCCGCCTTACAAACCCTTGATCTGAATACGGGGAAAGTGACCCAGCAGGCCTTTTTAGGCGCAGCGCTTGCCAGTTTGGATAAAGCAGGTCTTTTAGGAACTACTGATGGCGATACCATTGCGGCTGAATTAGTGAATGCGATGTTCGGCGGAGTTCTTCCGGGCAATGTCGTGCTGAGCTTGAAGGATCCGAGCGGAAAAGTTCTGAGCACGATGGGGACAGCCGGTGGGCATGCGATCCGGGTGGATCAGGTAACGAGAACTGTAATAGATGCAGCGACCGGGAAAGCCCTTGCGACCCTCAACGTTTCCGATCAAAGGGGTGTTTACAGCGGAGAATATTTCGCAAAAGGCGCGACGACCCAAAGTTATACGCTTGAAATAAGCGATACGCTCGGCGGGACGGAAAGCCAACAGATCCGTGAGGTGGTTGCAACCCAGTTCGGTGCGACTCCGGCTCTCTTATTTAACGCGTGGGTGATGGTTTTTGATGAGCAAGGGACCGCGCTTGGTTTTATGGTCCCGGTTTCCGGAGCGCTTAGAGGCCAGGCTGCGGATCAGACGGCCTACCTTGTCTACAATGCTGAAAGTCAGGTCTGGTTCGATAATGCGACCGGCGAAAAAGTGGCATCGTTAACGCAGAACGAGGAAAAAGTTTCCGATCAAGTTACTGCCGTTCTTCCTGATGCGAAGGCGCAGGTGACCTATACCCTGAATACAGAAGGGTTAAGTGATGCGGGTCGGTTGTTCCTGGCAAATTTCTATGCTTCTTCGGCCATGGGGTCTATGGCCGCGGTGCTTTCCGGGACCTGGACGATCTATTACAACGGCAAATTAGGGGATCCTGGTACTCTGGCGATAGGGATCAGTTACCAAAGCGATGCGTTGAACGGTTCGATGGGTGATGGCCAAACCACTTCGGTCCTTTTTAATGTGTCCGATCTGAATGCTTACAATCTGGAAACCGGCGAAAAGATCACGAACATTACCAAGGTGGGTTATCAGGATGCCGGATTAGGATCAACTCATGCCGTGAGCTTGCCCTCGGATCTCGGTAATGCAGCACTTACGCAAACTGCGGTGAATGAGATCGGCGTACTTTATCAAATGACGTTGGGGGTTAACCTCTTCAATCAGGACGGAAATTTCACAGGGGCCACGATCCTTCTCGATCCGACCGGCGATGCGATATGGATCTCTGGCCAGACAGTGCTGGCGGATATCTCGTTCTGGCAGGGGGTCGGAGTCAATGCCGGCTGGTACGGGATCCAGGACGATCAAGGGCAATATCGCCAGGTGAGGATCGAAGCTGAAACTTTGCAGAGCGGGAGCGTTTCGGGATTATCAAAGGACCAGCAAGCTCAGGTTGCTAAGATCAACGGGAAGACCTTCGATGTTGTGGATGTGACTTATTTCGATCGTAGCGGCCGGGAGATCTCAGCGGATTCGAGTTTAGGGCAGATTATCGCTCAAACGACCGGGCAGGTGGATCATATCGCGATTACAGATACTCAAGGACTTGTGTGGAGTATTGCCAGTACGGATCTTAATGTGCTCGCCATGCCTAGAGTAACGCTTATGGGGATTTCGGAGGCGAACGCGGGGATCCGCCTTACGATCCTGGACCAAGAAGGACAGACCCTTTTTGGAGGCGCACAAACTGTTCAATTCAGGGCAACAGAGAATTTGTCGGACGTGAACGCTGCTGAGGTCAATACAGCGCAAGGGGCTAATGCAGATGTCACGGGCGGAACGAAACATACTTTTACGATTACGACCGCGGCGGGAGTGGAAGTGACCGCAGAACAACGCACTTATTTAATGAGCGCCGCGAACATTTCGGATTATACGATCTTTACCGGAAAAGATAATGCGCAGCTTCTCTATATGAGAGGAACGGATGTGAATGCTTATGCAGCCGGTCAGATCTATATGGTGGAACTCGGCCGTTTTGTGAGCGGGGTGTACCAGAAGACCACTGGCGGGATGATGGTCTATTACAAAAATGCACGCCTCAGCGTCGGCGATGTGACCCAGGCTTCAGGCCGCGTCGAACTCGGAACCGGAAAGATCCAGGGAGGTACCCAAGTTACGGTGGCGCAGACGGCTTTGGCCGTCGTTTCGGGCTCATTAAGCAATGCGGAACTTGATCAAGTGAAAGGTCTTTTGGCGGAAAGCGGATTGTTCCTGACCGTTTGGATCGGTGCGGATGGACAAATCGGCGGGCGCGCACTTTGGTTAGGAGGTCAATTAGGAGCTTATTCGCAAGGCAGTGTTTGGCTTGTGGCTACAGGACAATTCGACACTTTGCATAATCCGGTCTTTACCGAACTTTCTCCGGAAAAAGTACAAAGTGCGTATGTTGAACGGACTGCAGACGAAATGGGGTCGCAGATCGAGTTATTGAATGCAACGATCGCCAATGATCCCGCTTTTGCCGAGCATGTTCAAACGGGTGCTGAAGGCGCTGAAGTTACGGTAAAAAGCTCGGGATATTATGCGTTTACCTTGGATGGTGTTGTCGTAGAAACGGGAAGCTTGACGGCCAATGCCCTCTATGTTCTGGGATATCTGACCGTGGATGACGCAAAAGTTTTTGTGGGTCAAGGGACCATCTTATTGAGCGACGGGACCAGCCTGACAGCTTCTTTTGCAAGTAACGGTAACTTTATCTCGGCAAAGGATGCTAACGGTGCGGAAATCATAAACGGGACTTATGCTGCAAACGGACGGATGAGTCTCGGCGCCGACCATGTACTTGTCATTTCGGGAGATCAGGTCCGTGTGGTGAGCTCAAACGGAGCCGTCTATAACAAAGAAAGCGTTGCTTTGAATGATATTGCGGGAATTAATGGCCGGGTCGGCAATGACCTTTCGATCGACGGAAAGATCCAATTCACATCGGGCGGGATGAATTATCTGTTGGGCTTTAACGGGACTGAGCTGGTGGCCGGATTGCGTGGCGAGGGTACCTTGACCTTAGAAATGCTGAATGTTGCGGCGAGTGCGGCGAACATTTCAGATGTTGCTCAGCTGCAGAATATTGTCTTCATGAATACAGGAGCATATGTGTATGCCTTTGATCGTGGCGCTGAGGCTTTGGTCGAACGTGATGCCACGACCGGAAAGGTTACTGGGGGTTGGGATCGGAGCGGTACAGGTGCGGGGACTCGGCTTGCCCAAGGAGATGTGGCGGCATGGTCCTCTAAAGTGACGGCACAAGGTTTGCAGTTCGATCGCGAAGGCGATGATACGGGGACTTATACCTTCAATGTTGACCTGAGCTATGTGGATGAGGTTTGGGTCGGAGGTGATGTCGCCATGTTTATCGATGGCAATGACCAAATGGCGACTTTTGTGGGTTTGAGCCTTAGCCAGGAACTGACAAGCGACAATATTTTAGCAGCGACACGTTTCTATACCTCGGCGGATGGGTCATTGACGCTCCAATATCAAGCCGGTTCTTTGCTGGCTTATGACAAGGCCGGGACGTTATTGGGTGGTTTTGCGGTTCGGAGTGAAAAAGACAAAGCATCCACGGTTGAAGCTTATGTTTGGGCGAGTGCGGATGCGGTAGAACACCAGCTCGGAGTTTCACGGTTGACCTTTGAGGGGACAGATGTGGTTTTTGCGAGAGCGAGCCAAATCCTCTATGCCGCGGGCAAGACGGATTCAGCTGCGGATGATGTCCGGGTATTTTTAAGTGTAAACAACACCATTCTCGGCATAACCGTTGGGGATATCGCCCAAAACACTGAAGCAGCGATTATTTTCTTCAAAGGAACAAATGGCGAGATGATCCAGCGCAGTGCAAGCCGTCTCACCGCTTACACTCAAGATGGTCAGCAGATTGGCTCGCGTTCTTTGTCCTTAATGAAGTTTACGATGACTACTCCCGAGGGGAGAGCTCAAGCCGTCAGCCTCCGTTTCTCGGCGGATAACAAGCCGGAACTTGTTACGGTAGATGGCACGCTGATCGCGACTAAAATTTTTGTAGCTGAAGGAAATGTGATCTTTGAATCCCTGCAGGATGGCAATATCTATGTTCTCGAAGCGGGTGAAACTAACGCGATCGCGCTTATCCTGAAAAGTACGATGCCGGATGCACAGCAAAGAGACGCTGCGGCTATGGCGTATAACGGTCAGAAAGCCGAAGTGCCGGGGACCCAAGAGAAGGCCACTATGCTTGTGACCCAACCTCGAAAACTTGAAAATGCTTCCCAATTCTCGGATAAGAACCAGCAGGTCATTGCGGGCGTTCTGATCCAGTTCGGCTATAACATCCGTTCGGATAATTATGTGACGTATTTTATGGATGCCGGAGGCGAGATCATTAAGAATGATGCGGGACAAGCTTTAACAGCCACCATTCTTTTTTACCAGGATGCGGATCTTAAACAGCAAACAGCTCTTGTGATGCAACAAGGCGATCAAGTCTTGCTGGGCGAAATGGTCAACGGTCAGTATCAGTTTACGGATATAGGAGTTATCGAGTATGAGCCGGGTCAGGTTTATAACGGAAATGTTGCTCAGGATATTAATGCTTATGCGAGGATTTTGCTTCAAAAAGGAGTAGTAACGGATTCAACAGTTCTGGCTGGGAGGGCTAAGTTCCAAGCGACGGTATCTGCCACCCTCGAAGCTAATTTAGTAAATGCCATTCAAGGATTTATATCGGTTGATGCCGAAATTTGTTTCATCGGAGGGAAACAGTTTTCAATTTTATATTCTTTAAATCGATCCGAGATCAATCCGGTTTTTGGTCTTGTGTTGATGGATGCCGAGAATCCAGTTCTCTATGTTGCGGTAAGAGGGGAATTGCCTGGATTAGCGGCTTTGTACGGTTCTGCGGATGGCACGGTTATTCCGTCCGGATTGACCGGACCCGTTCAAGAAAGCATTGTCGGCTTGAGGGAATTTTCAAATACGCCGACCAATCCTGAAAATATTGCCATCAAAGACGGACAAATTCAGATCAATGCGCAAGCCTTTTTTGATTTTGCGGCCGCCAATGGCATTTTGACGCAGGAGTTATTGGTTTTTAAGAATTTTATTACAGCGAATGTTCAGCCTAGCGCATTAGGCTCGGTCGTTTTGGGCGTTGATCTGAGTAAAGGGCAGTTGTTGGCTCAGGTTAAACTCGGGAGCCTTGGTGTTATTAATGTCGAGTATCGTGACGCCAATGGCAATACGATTGGTAAAGGGACTCTAGATCTGAGTCTTTACACAAAAGCGAATATTTTAAATACCAACAGCAACGCGACTTTATTCTATAACGCTGCAAGTAAGAGTTGCGTTATGCAGATCCAACAAGATATTGCTACATACAATCTCATCTTTTTTAGTGATATTGGGCAGAAGTGGTTAAGCTCAATGGTCACAGCTCTCAGTGGAAATAACATTGCTTTTGATTTGAGCAGCTGGACTGGTTTTACAAATGCGATCACGGCATGGAAGGGAGCCCAAGGACCTGCATGGTTTGGTTTGTCGTCCGGAATTCTGTCATCCGGCCCGATTAATTCTCAGTCTCGAGCAGAATATTATTCTGGCCAGCAAATCTTCGGGCATGGAGCGATTGTGGCATCAAAAGATGAAAATGGATTGTCATCTCCAATAGGCTATGCCTTTTTGCCCGGTTCCTACGCAGATTTTGAAGCCAGTTTTGCCAAAGCTGCAGGGATGGCCTGGACACCGGACCTTGATATGGTGACTGTGTTCGATAGTTATTTCAAACAATTAAGTTTCAGTACGACCGGTGCTGTTTCTTTTACATTGGCCGTCAGTGAAATTGTTCCTCCTCAGAGTTTGACATTGGAGCAATTAAAAGAATGGAAAACGCCGGAAGGTTTTGCGGCAGATTTCCGTTTTACCTTTACAGGGGAAAAATCTTTAGAGGCGACCGTTGCTTTTGCAAGCTTGCTTGGGAGCCGTTCTGTGACAACGTCGTCGCTTGCGGAAGCAACGAACGGGAAGTTTTCGCTCGGCGATGCGAATAAATTTACGGTGAGTTATTCGCCCATTATGGCTCTTGGCACTCTGAATGTGAATGCGGATGTTCTTTTTGATGATTTTACATCTGATGCTCAATTCACAATCGGTAACATGGAAGTCCCGGAACGTTTTGGTGAAGGCTCTATTGCGACAAGGACCAATATCGCGGAAACATCCGTGACAGTTAACCTTTATTCCGCCTCTTCTGGGGAAGGTACCGGCGAGATGCATTTCTTTGTAAAAGTTGATGAAGTTGATGGGCAGTCGCTCTTGAATAGTGGTAGTAATCTGGGCGAGCTCAATTATTGGGAATTTACCTTGGACAACAAGGGCGTTATTCAAAAAGGTCTCAATTATTTAGCAAATTTCTTTACAGCGCCTATTTACAGCACCCCTGATTTTAGCGGTGGGCTCACAGGATTCGTTGCCGATGTGCTCCATGAGATCTTTGTTACTCCTGCGGAATTGGTCGATGCTTATAGCTATAAAATGTATTTAGGATTTAATGCCCAGCTTGATCTTGTTGCATTTGACATGCGAGTCTATGACGGTGTTTTTAGCGACACCTATGTTTCCGGGGCGATCAATCGAGATGTTGATGGCTTTTTATATGTTGCAGACTTTACAGGCCCCAGCGGATTCGTAACTTATGGCGAAAATGGTGTTTTGAGTTTAACGGGGGATTGGAACAGTAGTTTCCTTTCAGGGCTGACGGGCTTATTTACCTCAGATGCATGGCGGATTGACATGCAAGTGCTTGTGGATCCACTCAATGGGTCTTCAATTATTACTTATACGGATCATGCTGCTTTAGCCATGCAGTCATTCTTGGAAGATGTTCAGAATTGGATTCGTACGCCGTTTGTACATATGGGAGAGCTTGCAGCTTCAGATTCAACTTGGGACAAGGTGGCTCTTACAGGTTATGCGGTTGCAGGCGTTGCGGCGGCTGCAGCGGGAGTGATAATCCTTGTTTCAACGGCACCGGTTTCTCTCCCTGTGATTGGTACGGTTGGTGCGGGAACGGGGCTCTTTCTTTTAGGCACAGGTGCTTTTATTGCTGTCTCTGCTGTCGCTTCGACAGCCATTGTATTAGGAGGGCAATATACTGCAGCGACATGGAATTGGGAAGCTGCAATAACTGCTTTGGAAGAAAGTCCTTGGATCGATGCTGCACTTAATATTTCCGTGAATATTGCTTTAACAGGCCTGACTTGGCAATTGGGAACTGGGCTCATTAACGCGGCTATGAAAGAAGTCGCATTGCTTGGAAGGATCTCAGGGATCACGGCAGCTCTTCAAAAGAGCGCTATTGGAAGATTTTTATTCGGGCATTCATGGTTGCGAGCCAGTATTACCGCGACAGAAGCTGAAGCAAAAGTTATTATGAATAAGTTTGCCACGACAACCGCTCAGACCGCTATTCGGGGCACTTCCTATGAGCTCGTTGCTTTTAATGCGGGGAAAGGTGCTGTGGGAACAATTATCTTCCGAGGGACAGCGGCTGCAGCGGCTTACATTGCTCCGATCACTCACTTGAGTTTTAGTGTTTTGGGTCGCTATTACCTGGGCAATGTCGTTGAATTGCAGATCAGCTTGAACCTGATGATGAATACCGTGGCGGATGCCATGGCGACTGTATTTGGTTGGGACATGACCCCAGAAAGCGTGATGCTAACCCATGAAGACAGTTTGACGCGGGATATTCTCGTCATGTTTGCGCAGATGAGCCAGGGGACTGGGGTAGGACAAGTGGCCCAAGCGATGGCGAGCCCGATGAGTTGGGCTTTTACGGCGGTTTTCACATTCGGAAAACTTATTCCTGTTTATGTGGGATCGGGTTTAGGCGCCGTGCTTTCACCCTTGCAAACGCTGGGTAGCGCCATTGGTGTCACAATCCTCGGAGGACGTGTTGCAGGAGCGATCAGCGCGGTCTGGGGAGGAGCTAAGGCAGTTTGGGATCGGATCTTCCAGGGAGTGTTTGAAGAGGCGGTTTGGGAGCCGGTGCTTGGCCGGGCCATTTTGCCGTGGATGTCCGCGGATCTTCAGGAATTCTTTGTCGAACTCTTTGATGTGATGGATGGCCGTAGCGTTCATTTTGCGACCAGCTTAAACAATTATCACCAGATGATCCAGCAGATCTCGATCGTGGCGCCGCAGTTGACCCAGCTGCAATTGACTAATCTGTTAGGATCGGTAGGTGCAGCGACGATCTTCGCGAACGAACTCGATGCCGCGCTTGCCGCGACCGATATTCAGACGCAGCAGCGACATCTGGCGAATGCGATCCGGCTCTTGGAAGGAAAAGTAACAGGGATCGTAGCGCTCGATCAAGCTCAGGCGATGTATGCGAATTCCCAAGCTGCAATGGCCCAGCTTAATCCTGCAAATGCTCAGAGTCCGCTGGTCCAGCGCTATGGCGCTCAACTGGCCGGGCAGATGTTCTCGATCATTCAATCCAACCGTTTCCTTGATCTTGGCCTTATGTCGGATGTGTATACAGGGAATATGAATGGGTTAGCAGCGGCTGGGGCGATTAGTTTAGTCCTCCGGAATGGGTTCAATCAAACTTACAATGGGCTCGCTGCGGATGTTTTTCTCGCAAGTTTCGGGATCTCTCAGAATCTTACGGAAAAACTCCGCTCGGTCCATACATCATTGAATTCAGGAAACGCGAATGCTGCCGAAGTGAACCGGGCGATCGATGCTTTAGTGCAAAATCTTGCGCTGTCCGCCCAAAGTTTGTCCGTTACGGATCGTGACGGAAATATTACCGTAAATACGCATTTAATGAGCAATGTTATTGCGGCTAGTCTCTTAGGCGTGGTGAGTGCGGAGGTTTTAAACCAGTTAGATCTTTCCATGATCGTGCTCGATGCTTATGCAAAACTGGATGGTGCCGCAAAAGCTCAGTTCCAAGCAGCGCTTTTAGCTCGAAGCGAATCGATTACGATTGATGCCCTGCCGTTCTTAATTTTAGGTGCTCAGCTTGCCGTAGACGCTTCTCCGGCGAAACTTGCCGAACTTGTTGCCAGTTTGGATCTTCCGGGCAGAGTGACGCAAGAGATTGAATCGCTTCTCGGTCAAGATCCGACGACCCGAGCTGAGAACGCTAAAATTCTCGGTGCAATTTTCACCCGTAAGGCCGGAGCGTTTGAAATGGCCGAGATCAAAACAGTGAAAGGAACCCTCCAACTGGCTTTGGATATTGCGCAAGGGCAGTGGAATTCTGCTCGCTTGAAACCTCTTTTGACTCACTTAGGTGGCTTAGCTTCAACGGTTGAGAATATTTTAACTCAAAAAGGATTGACGCTGGATATCGCAGCAACGATCGTGGATATGGCGGGCAAAACCCGGTTGACCGAAAAATCAACGGCGAAGATCTTGGCGGTGACCGCCTTGAAATACGCTGACCAGGCGACTTTTGTCGATAGCGTTTCAAAACTGCTCGGTAAGCGTGCTGAATCTATTGCCAAAGCTGTTTCAGTTATGAACGGTCAAGGCTTTACGACCTTCCAGAGGATCGTTGCCGAATTAGCGCAGGGTGTTACGGTTGATTTTGAAGGGCTTGCAGTAGTGATGGAGCAGGCCGCTCAAGGCATTGTAGTCCTTTCGGGGGATTGGAGCGCGATGAAACAAGCCGGATTGATCACCGAGGCCGAATGGACTCATATTGACTCACTGCTTAAGGAGGGGAAAACGATTGATTCACTCAAGGATCTTGGGCTTTCGAAAGCAAGCCTAAATCGAACGGTTAATGCGGTCGCTGCTCTTGCGCTTTTAGGAGCTCAAACCGCGGTCAATCATGCCGATCTGAGCTCGCAGGGGCTGCGTTCGCAGCAAAAGACAGGGCCTCCGGCACAAGTCCGAGCAATGGAGAATTTCTTGTCAGGTCTGACCGCAGGTGTTGCGTTAAGTGCTCCTCAAGCTGCAAAAAGTTCTAATATTTTCTTTGTCACTGCTCTTACAAGCCTTGCCGTTCAGTTCCAGTCCGATGTTATTCTCTTGTCGCAAAAGATATCGAATGCCAGAACCGATGATCAGGCCGACCAATTCTTGTATCAACAGTCGATCCTTGAATCGGCGATCCGCCAACTGAGCACC
>CAYQTU010000041.1:10987-12117 GCA_964420575.1 uncultured bacterium | reverse complement strand
AAGGAATTCAACAGCCATGTCTGTCCCCCAAAAAGTGACTGTCACCTGTTTTGTAGAAGGCGGTACATCGAAAGAGACGATCAAACAATTTTTTAGTGAGGATGACCGCGTCATGTGGAATCCAAGCACGCAGACTTTTGAAGTTTATCCATTTGGGGTGCCTCAACAATGAAAAGGTTTCTATCTGCTATTTTTTTCTTTTTATTAATAACGACCATCGGTTTTTCTCAAGATTTTTCTTCAGAAAATGAAAAAGCTCCCAAGAGTTTTAATGCCCAGAAATATCAAGAAATAGTTCAAGCAATTAATTATCCAGGAAGACGAACCAAGCAGGCAAAGCGTGCTAAAATTTATCATGAAGCCCATTGGCTAGAAAAGCAAGGACGTTTTGAAGAAGCTATAAAAAAATATCAAGAAGCATTGGACCCGGAGTTAATTGATATTGAGAGAGATAAAGTTCACCCCTTAATGGGAATTGTTCGAATCCATCAAGCCCAGGGTGAATATGAATTAGCCCTTCAAGAAATGGATTGGTTTTTAAAGCTCGCGCCTGGGAAAGACGATTACCAGCGTAAGAAAAAAGAAATAGAAGTGCTAATTTCTGCTAAAGATGAAAATTCTCCTCAGTCTTTGTATGAGTTTATCCAATATTATCGAAAAAAGTATAAAGAAAGCGTTCCTCCGAATGAAATCACAACTTATGGTGAAATTTTATTTAGCAGTTTTGTTTATCTCTACGACATCATCGGTGATTTTGATGCAGGGATAGCTCTTTGTGATGAATTCCGGGCAAAAGCGACTCAGACTCCCAAAGTGCAAAATGAATATCTGAAGATCCGGAAGGCTTTTGAGGAAGACGAAAAGGCCGGCCGTGAAAGTTTCATCAATAAACCCGGGCAGATCGGTCGCGCGACCCGAGCCTTGATGAGATCTGATTATTTTTCCTGGTAAAATAGCAGGCACTGAAGTTTTTAATATCAAGTTTTTGGGTGACCTGCGCCTTATCTTAAGAACGGTGAAGGTAGCGGAAAACACCGGGAGGGTGCTGAAATGAAATATCTAAAAATGGCCGGAGTTTTAGTGGCCGGCATAGCTTTATTATTTGGAGGTTTTACTTATCTCCGCGCGCA
>CAYQTU010000041.1:9833-10977 GCA_964420575.1 uncultured bacterium | reverse complement strand
GATGAAGCCGGTGCCTGTTGAGCAGATCCAATACCAGCTTGAAAAAGGGAAAGGATTGGTCCATATTGCGGTTGAAGATGTCTTTATTGGGGTCGGGGTGATTGCGGGAGAACGCCGTCAGGACGGACAGGTTGCGCAGGTGCCGCTAACCGGAAGCTTGACCTTTGAAATGACTTCCAAGGAAAAACAGGCCCGCCTTCAGATCGATCGTATCCGTTTGATTGAAAGAACAGATGCAGGGGACGGCCGTATTTTTGAGCCCGAATGGATTTATGATGAATCTATGGAGAAAGGCGCAGCGCCTGAGATCGAATTCCCGGAAGGGCAAGGGAGATTCCCTTTTGTTTGGGAAAACGGAAAATCCGGTTATGTTTATTTTGTTTTTTCCGATATTCCCGATAATGTTCAGAATGCGGATATCGTGATCACCTATAACGGAAAATTTCCGGAGAAGAAACATATCCTTTATTACGAAGACCGCATTTCCGTCAAACGGAAAACTTATCTTCCTCAGTTGTAAAAAAATCCGGTCTGAGGACATAAGATCCCAAAGAATGTAGAAAATTCTTGGCTAAAGATCAGACTATGACTATGCGCAAGAAAATAGGGTTACTCACTTCATTTACCCGTGAAGTATTCAAAGGAGAATATTTTGTCCGGATCATTGCCGGGATCGTGGAAGCCGTACGCCAGACCGCAGGCTATGACCTGACGTTTTTAATGGTCCGCGACACGGAGGATGCTTCGCGGAGGATCCTGGAAGAACAGAAGATCGAAGGGGTTCTTTTTTTGACCTGGACCATTCACGGGCGCTATGTGCAGGAAGCGCAAGAGGCAGGGATTCCTGCTGTAGTGATCAACGATTTCACTCCCGGCACCGAAGCGAATATTATTTATAGCGATAACCGTGTCGGTGTGGAGCTGAGCTTGCAACATCTTGTTAAGACCGGACGGACCCGGATCGGGATGCTTCAAGCGCCGGACGATGCTTCCGTGGATTCCCGGGAACGGTTAAGACTTTGGCAGGAACTGATGGGACAATACGGATTGACTACGGATCCGGCCCATTTCCGGAAATGTGATTATTATTTCGAAGAAGACGGTTATCTCCAGATGATGGATATCATTAAAAACAGCAAAACTT
>CAYQTU010000041.1:0-9823 GCA_964420575.1 uncultured bacterium | reverse complement strand
CAGGCGATGCTGTGTTTCAATGATGATATTGCGCTTGGCGTGATCAAGGCCCTTAAGGAATCCTGGATCATGTGTCCCGGGCAGGTCGCCGTGATCGGCTATGACGGTATTTTAAAAGGAAAATTCAGCGAGCCTTCGCTGACAACGATCAGCCAGCCTTTGGAGCAGATGGGAGCAGCAATGGTGCAGGCTCTTGTAGATATTGTTGAAAAACGCGTGTCACCGCCGGTCCGGAAAAAATTCTCACCCGAATTGATCATTCGGAGGTCTTGCTGAGGCGATCATGAAAAATCATCTACCTGTAGTTGAACTTTTGAAGCAGATCCGCGAAAAGAACCCTGTCGTGCATCATCTGACTAACTGGGTCACGATCTATGACTGTGCCCAAGTCGTCAAAACGCTCGGAGCTTCACCAGTGATGGCGCATGCCCGGGAAGAAGTTGCGGATATGGCCGGGATCGCTTCGGCGCTGGTGCTGAATATCGGAACCCTGACCCCGGAATTCGTGGAAGCCATGAAAACTGCGGCCCAAACTGCGAATCGGAAAGGGATCCCGGTGGTTTTGGATGTTTGCGGCGCGGGTGCTACCCGATTACGTGATCAAAAAGCTTTTGAACTCTTGGATCAAGTCCGGATCGATATCCTGAAAGGGAATGTTTCGGAGATCGCCCGTATGGCCGGGGAAAAAGTCCGGACCCAGGGCGTAGATGCCGTTCAGGTCGAAAAGGATATGGTCGCTCTTGCGCAACGTCTGGCTTCTCAGCGCCGGATGGTGGTAGTTATTACGGGCAAAGAGGATATCGTGACCGACGGGAAAACGACTTATCTGGTCCGGAACGGTCATCCGATGATGGGGAAGGTCGTGGGGACGGGTTGCATGGCCGCTTCTGTGATCGGGACATTTGCCGCGGTCGAGAAAGATCTCGCTGTGGCGGCGGCTTCGGCTCTTGCCTGTTTTGAGATCGCTGCGGAATGTGCCGTAAAAAAAGCCAAGGGTCCCGCTTCTTTTAAAGAAAAACTTCTGGATGGTCTTTTCACGCTGGATGCGAAGGTCCTGGGCCGTATGCAGAAAGTTTTTTTAGCCTGAGAACTTCCGGTTTTCTTGCCTTAAAGCCTTTTTGAAATCTATCCGATGATTCTTCTGATGAAGGATCCGTCTCGTAAGCCTATTTCCGCGGGTTTTACCCTGGTGGAGATCATTATTGTGGTCTTCATTTTGGGGCTTTTGGTCGCGATCGCAGTTCCGAATTTTCTCAGGATGCGGATGAACGCCAATGAAGACCTGATCCGGGCCGACCTGCGGGCCTTCAGTACCGGCAACGAATCTTACCGGACCATGCAAAATCCCATACGGTATTCCCCGGATATCCAAACGCTTGCCAATCAGAACTATATTGATAACACATGGGTGAATCCGGCCAATAAGCACGGTTATGGTTTTACTTACAGCGTGGACGGCAGCGGTATGATGTACTCTTTAGAAGCCGTTCCGTTGACGCCTAATGTGACCGGAGTGAACGCCTATTGCGTGGATCAGACCGGATCGATCGTTTGGGCGACGGCCGGCGGGATGGGGACGGGAACGGGGTGTGTCGGAGGAACCGCGATCACAGGTTAATGTTTAAACACATGAGAAAACCGTAAGCGGAGGAAATTATGCAATTGATCGATTATGCCATTGTGGTGGTTTATTTGCTTACGAGCCTGATCATCGGGCTTTGGCTTGAGAAACAGGCTTCGAAAGGGATCGACAGTTATTTTCTTTGCGACCGCCGGTTGCCGTGGTGGGCATTGGGCGCTTCGGGCATGGCCTCTAACATCGATGTTTCCGGAACCATGATCAATACCGCCTTTATCTATGCATTGGGAACACAGGGATTTTTTATCGAGATCCGCGGCGGCGTGACGCTGGTCATGGCGTTTCTGATGATCTTCATGGGGAAATGGAACCGTAGGGCCGGCGTGATGACTTTGGCGGAATGGATGCCGTTCCGGTTCGGGAAAGGTTGGGCCGGGGATTTTGCGCGGATCATCAGCGCGGTCTCGGCGATCGTGATCACGATCGGCATGATCAGTTATTTCGCGATCGGGACCGGGAAATTCTTCGGAGAGTTCCTCGGGATGAATCCGAGGATCGCCGCGATCCTGATCATCCTGATCACCATGATCTATACCACGGCGAGCGGGCTTTACGGGACCGTATGGACCGATGTGTTCCAGGGGCTTTTGATCTTGGGCATGGTCCTTTATGTCTGCTTTTTAGCGGTCAAAGTAGCTGTCCTGCCTCCTGAATTTTTGGTCTCCGTACCTATGGGAAAAGGGCTTTTCCAGACGATCCAGACCAGTTTTACGGAATGGACAAGGATTGTTCCCCCCGCAACGATCGATATGCCCGGACAATACTCGATCTACAATTTGTTCGGCGTTTGTATTATGTTCTATCTTTTTAAAGTGATCCTGGAAGGAAGCGGCGGCACAGGCGGATACATGCTGCAGCGTTATCTTGCGGCCAAAAACGATAAAGAAGCCGGGCTGTTATCCCTGTTCTGGACTTTTCTTTTGTCTTTCCGTTGGCCGCTTATCGGCGCACTTGCCATGCTCGGGATCTATTACGGGACAACGCATACAGTGATCCAGGACCCAGAGCTAGTGCTTCCCATTGTGATCAATCATTTTATTCCCGTCGGACTCAAAGGGCTCATGATCGCGTGTCTGATGGCCGCGGCGATGTCGACCTTAAGTTCCACCGTGAATGCCGCGGCGGCGTATTGGGTCAAAGATATTTATCAGGCTTATATTCATCCGAAGGCTTCCGAAAAGACCTTGGTCCGTCACAGCCGCTGGTCGTCCGCGGTCATGGTCATTTTAGGGATCCTTTTCAGCTATACCATTTCCAATATTAACGAGATCTGGGGATGGATCACTATGGGGATCGGGGCGGGCATGTTCATCCCGCTCATCCTCCGCTGGTACTGGTGGCGCTTTAACGGATGCGGATTTGCGTGGGGGACTCTTGCGGGAATGGTGGCCGCGGTGATCACGAAAACCGTGGGCGGACAGATCCCGGAATATGTTTCGTTCATGATCGCGTCGGGATCCTCTTTAGCAGGCTGTGTGATCGGGACTTATCTGAGCAAACCTACCGAAACAGCAGTGCTTGAGAATTTTTATAAGAAGACGCGGCCGTTCGGCTGGTGGGGCTCGATCCGTAAGGTCCTTCCGGAAGAGTCACTCAAACAGATCCGCGAGGAAAACCGCCGGGATATTTTTTCAACCTTTTTTGCGGTTCCCTGGCAGATCGTTTTCTTCCTATTCATGATGAGCCTGGTGTTCCGGACGTGGAGCCATGTTGCCGTTCTCGGCGGGATCTTTGCAGCCTTAAGTACGGTGCTTTATTTCAGCTGGTTCCGGCATCTTTCCAAAGAAGTGAAAATCCCGGGGCAGGGTTAGCGGTAGTTTTTCCGGTCCGGTCGGGGAAGTTTCAGGTCCGGAAAACGGCGGACGAGGCTTTCATGGAATAAATAATCCAGGTGGTCATTATCTTCGGGCGCGAAACCCATGACCTGTTTCCAGACCGTTTGATTTTCCATGCAGAAATAAATGAAAACATCTTTCCAGCGCTTGCGGATCCCGGCATAGATCTTCTTGTACATCTCGACACGTGCCGGCCGGAAATACCGCATTTTACCGTCTTCGCCTTTCACGAATTCCGAGGTCATGATCCGGCTCTTCGGAAAACGCGATTCCGAGACCTTTTTTAAAGACGGCGGAAAACGCAGGCTTCCCAAACTGATCCAGAACACTTCCTGTTCCGGGATCCGGGAGGTCAGTTTTTGAAGCAGGGTGCCATATTTTTCTTCCCAGCCCGGGAGCATGAGCAGGGGATCGAAATGAAAGCCGAGGCGGTAGCCTTTTTTGAGCGCGGCCGCGGCGGCCCGGAGCCTTTTTTCAAAAGAAGCCGTTTTGAGCTCTTCGGTCTTGATGATCTCATCGGGATTTAGCGACCAAGAGACCAGGATGTTCTGTTTGGGGATGGAAGGCAGATGGCCGATGGAATCCGTTTTTGTTTTGATCTCGAGGATCATTTTTTTGCCTAATGTATGCCGGATCAGATCCGTGTTGAAATGCGTGAGCGGATCCAGCGCCAGGCTGTCCGTCAGTTCGCCCGTGCCCATGCGGAAAAGACGCTGAGGTTGCCGGGCCATAAGGGCGTCGATCTCCCGAAAGACCGTTTCGGTGTTCGTGTAAATCGTGATCAAAGGCACATTTAAATAATTTTGAAGGATGCAGTAGGTGCAATCCAGCGGGCAATGGGTCTGGGCATTAATGACCCAGTATTGGCAGCAAAGATAGCTTGATGCCGTGGCCGGACAGGGTTTAACGAAATCCCCTTTGAAACGGGTAAGCCAGAGGTTCTTTTTCCCCGTACGGAGCGGCCAGTGGGCGATCTTTTTCAGGAAAGCGTCCTTATCCGGGACACGCGTGACCGGACAGCGGGGAAGCTTATCCAGAATGCGTTTGGCCAAAGGCGCCTGTTCAGCCTCTTGATCCAAATAAATATGCTCGATCTTGGGATTTTGCTTTAGAATCATAACCCTCATGGTACTCGGTCATCCCAAACTTGAGAAGAGAAAAAAGATTAAAAAAATACCGAAGCAGCCGATGCATTAACAAAGCAAATATGTCCTGAACCGAGGGATCTTATGAAAAAGAACAATAAAAAAGGTTTTACGCTGGTGGAGATCATGATCGTGGTTATTATTATCGGTCTTCTTGCGATCATCGCGGTCCCGATCTTTATCCGGACCCGCATTAACGCGAATGAACAGTTGCTGCGTGGGGACCTGCGTTCGTTCAGTTCGGCGAATGAATCTTACCAGACAACCCAGAATCCTTCGGCCTATGCCGCGGATATTGCCACCCTGATCTCTCAAAGTTATCTGGATAACTCCTGGGGGACCGGAGGCCGCAAACACGGCTACCAGTTCACTTATGCGATCGGTCCGGAAGGAGCGACTTATTCCATCCTGGCGACTCCGGCGATCCAGAATATTACCGGCATCAACACCTATTGCACGGACCAGACCGGAGCGCTTCTTTCCGGGGCTACGGCCACTCCGAGCGGTTGTTCAGGCGGAACGCCCGTCGTCAGCCAATAAGATTTTCTTCGCTTCACGATATCCGTTATGCATATTCAATTTTCTTTAGCCTGGCTGAAAACGTCCCAGGACGCGGCAAAGGCTTTTAAATCCAAAGCGGCTTATGCCCTTCTTGCCGACTATGCGGAGAGGATCTCCCGTTTTTTACCTTGCCGGATAGGCGCTTATCCTTCCCGAACAAGATCCTGTATCTGGGTCTGTGAAAGAGAAAAGAAAAGCAAAGCGCTTTCTTCGGAGGCTCTTGCCCGGGAACTTCAGAAATGCATGAATTCCGGAATTCCGGAGCTTCAGATCGTGATCGGTGGCCCCGACGGATTTACTGCGCAGGAATTGGAAACTATGGCGCCGTCTTTACGCTGGAGTTTTGGACCCGGGACTTTACCTCATGAGCTTGCGGCAGTCGTGGCTGCCGAACAGATCTACAGGGCGTTTACGATCCTTCACCATAAGCCGTATCACGCGGGGCACTGACGCTTTCGTTTCAGATCGTGATCAATCCTTCGAAGAGTTCTTCGGGGGTGAAACGGCGGATATCGAGGATTGCGCGAAAGATCGGCATGTATTCCCGGAGCTGATGGCCGGCTTCGTCAACGTTAGTCAGATCGATCTGACGTTCTTGCTGGTAACTTTGAAGAAAAATATGGCGGACTTCCCGGAGAAGCGTATCCGACAACCGAACCGCAAGGTAACAGAGGAAAAATCCGACATCCCAAATGCGTTTATCCTGCTGGCTGCAGAACTCCAGGTCCGTAAAATAGACTTTCTGTTCGATCGGGACCCAAATGCAATTGACCGGTTGGGTATCGATTAAGGAAAACCCTGCTTTATGCACCATTGCAAGACCGATGGCACATTGCCGGATCACCGCTTCATCATTAAGCCCAAGCGCACCTCGGTCGCTGATCCCTTCAAGAACGGAATCCACGCTTACGCCTTCCAGAAATTTTGTGACCATCACTTTTTCAACAGCGTCATAAGCGATCAATTTAGGAACCGCAATGCCGAGATCGGAAAGTTGGACCCTGCTGACCATGTCGACCGTGAAGCGCTCGTGGGTTTCACCGCCATAAATGGCGGGGAAGGGGCTGACGATCGAAAGGTGTTTGGCCCAAAAGCTTCCGGCGGAGACAAAGATTTTTACGAAATAGCGGACCTTTTCGCCTCGGGTGGTGTTGCAGCGCCAGATCTCGTTCGAATTGCTGATCCCGCCGGATACGGAATCTACGGTTAAAGAATCGATCTCAATCCCCTCAAAAGCTAAAGCGTTCCTTCGGATCAGCGCCTGACAAGTCCCCACTTTGCGCCAACGGCTGAGTTTGCGGAGACTGGAGAGAAAAGAAAAGAGCATCCAGGGGAAAAAGATCACGATCGCGCCAAGGATCCGTAAAGCGACTTTGGGGCGGACTTTACTGATATTAGCGATGAAACGGGCTCTGAATGCCGCAAATCTTTGTCTGAATTTTTCGCGTCGGGTCATAGGTATTTGAAATTATTGTGGACTAGAATGAATTTTTGGGCAAGGAATTAAAATCATGAAGAAAAAAATCGGGGCGAGAGAATCGACTGCCGTCCACGGCTGTCTTTGCGCCGTGACGGCATCGCACGTGTGCATTAAGCGCAAGTGTTGAACCGCCCGAGGATTTGCACCTGTGCTTTTTGCGCAGGGACTCCGCGGCGAAAACTTGTGGTTTCCGTCCGCGGGCATCCTCTCGTCCGCCTCTATAAATACAAAAAGCCCAAGGAAAAATCCCCAGGCTTTTTGTATTTATAAAAATCGGGGCGAGAGGATTTGAACCTCCGACCGCACGCACCCCAAGCGTGTGCGCTACCAGGCTGCGCTACGCCCCGATGGACCTAATATTTCTTTTCAATCAACGAACAGCGGATACAGTCTTAATTTCCTTAGAATTTTCCAATAAAGACCAGTGCTCCCGCTGAGCTTTTCAATGATCTGATGAATTTAAGCTATTGCGAAGCCGCAAGTATATCAAATTTTTTCAAGTCTGTCTTCATTCACGATTTTTTAGGTTTTCTTCTTGCAGTGGGGAAGAGTTTTATGCTACCTTGTGTCATAACCTTAACGCGGAGAATGAGTTACTCAAATTCCCGATGCCTAAAATAGTCAAGAACCGGTACCCGCTTAATTTCTTTATTCTTCTCTCTCTTCCTTTCTTTTTATTGACCGGATGCCGTAGCTTGCACGCTCCTTCACAGCCTTCCGGGATGTGGAATCCTCCGGAGTGGTACGCCCAAGGCCGGAAACCGGAGACTATCCTTCAAAAAGAAGAAGCCAAAAAACCGGACCCTGCTCAGCCTTTGAAACTGATGGACCTTATCGGACTTGCCCTTGAGAATAATCCGACGACCCAGCAAGCTTGGCGCCAGGCTCAAGCCGCCCAAGCTCAGGTCGGGGAAGCCCGGAGCGCTTGGTACCCCACGGTCAATATAGCGCAGGATTTTGACGCCTCACGGAATGTTTCAAACCGCGAACTTTATAATACGACCGGAGGCGATATCAGTATGAGCATGCAAGTCACCTATATGCTTTTTGATTTCGGGGGCCGCAGCGCCACGGTCGAACAAGCTTTCCAAACGCTTTTGGCCGCAAACTTCCAATTCAACCGGACGGTTCAGGACCTTTTGCTCAATGTTGCAACGGCTTATTTTAATTTTTACAGTGCGAACGCCTTAGTAGAAGCTTCTCAAATGGACGTGAAGGATGCTAAGGCCGCGTTGGATGCCACCGAAGAGAAATTCCGTGCGGGGATCCAGGCCAAACTGGATGTGCTGCAGACCAATTCTAATTATCAAAAAATGCTGTATACATTGGAGGCGGCGACCGGAGAATTAAAAACAGCCGAAGGGGAGCTTGCCAAATCTCTGGGGTTTCCGGCCGGTACGCCGTTCAACGTCGTTCTGCCCCAAAAAGACGCTATGTTCAATATTGCGGAAAAAACAGTGAATCAGCTTATTGAAGAGGGGTTGGGAAAAAGACCGGATATCGCTGCGGGCCGCGCCAGTCTTGCGGCAAAAGAAGCCGCGGTTAAAGCCGCAAAATCCGACCTTTGGCCGACCGTGAATCTTGGGACAACGGGGACGAATGACTGGTTCCGTTATTTCGGGAACCGTCTGACCTATGATACCCGGCATGACTACGGTTATATGGCCGGGCTGAATATCCAATGGCCCCTTTTTGAAGGTTTTGATACGTTCTTCAAGATCAAAGCGGCTGAAGCGGAAGCAAAGGCCGAATATGAAAAATTGCGTCAAACGGAACTGCAGGTGACTGCGGAGATCTGGGAAAAATATTTCAATCTTGTGACTGCGCAGCGGAAGTTGGAGTTCAGCGTTGCTTATCTGGAATCCTCCCAAGGGTCTTATGAGTTAGCGATGGAAAGTTACAAGACCGGATTGGCGGACATTCTTGATATTTTGAATGCGGAAGCCAGTCTTTCCGATGCGCGAAGCCAGCTGATCAAATCCAGAAAAGAACTTTATCTAGCCTTCGCGGAATTGGTGCATGCGATCGGTACGATCAATGAAAAAACGGATGCCGCGCGGGCCGAAGAAGGAACGATTAAGCTTTAATGATTCCGGAACGGGAGAAGATATGATGAATCTTAAAAATGGAACCTTTTATCTTAAGAACCCCAAAGCGATCCTTTCTGGGAGCCTGTGTTTGGGGATGATGCTCTTCTTGGCCTGCGGAACGGGATGTTCCAAGAAAAAAGAAGCAGTTCCGATCCCGCCGCGGCCCGTCCAAACGGCGGTCGCTGTCCAAAAGGATGTCCCTTACTATATAGAAGCCTTCGGCAATCTGAACGCGCTATACAATGTGGACATCAAATCCCAGGTGACCGGGAAAATCCTTAAGGCGCATTTCACAGAAGGGCAGAAGGTTTCGGAAGGGGACCTTCTTTTTTCGATCGATCCCTCGGAATATAAAGCCGAACTGGACAAGGCGCAGGCGGCATTGAAGGTCGATCAAGCGGATCTGAAAATGAAAAAGGATACTTTGGAAAGGAACCGCTCCCTGGTCGGTAAAGACCTGGTTTCCCAGCAGGATTTTGAAAAATACCAGACCGATGTCGATGCCGAAGAAGCGCAGATCACTTTGGACGAAGCGAATATCGAGCTGGCCCAGATCGATCTCGATTATTGCAGCATTAAATCCCCGGTCAACGGGATCATCGGTAAACGTCTTGTCGACCCGGGGAACATCATCCTCGCAAATAACGGGCCGGCTCTCGCGAATGTGAAGACGAGCGATACGCTTTATATCGATTTTACGGTAACGGATAGGGAACTTGAAAAAGTCCGCGCGGCGATGGCCAAAGGGATCCTTAAAGTGGAAGTAAGGGTCCCTGGGGACGGTGGAAAAGTTTACGTCGGAGAGTTGAAATTGATCGAAAATTCGATCGATAACACAACGGGGACCATTTCGTTGCGTGCAATCGTTCCCAATCAGGAGAATACTTTATGGCCTGGACAATTTGTCTATATTCGGTTGATCTTGGGGACTGAACAGAATGCGACGCTGATCCCTTATGCGGCTTCCCAATTGGGGCAAAAAGGGACTTTTGCTTTTGTGGTGACCCCGGACAACAAAGCGGATCTCAGGATCCTCAAAACCGGAAGCCGGCAAGGGGATGATATCGTCGTGG
>CAYQTU010000040.1:6603-12143 GCA_964420575.1 uncultured bacterium | reverse complement strand
GATCAATTTACAAGAAGATTGGTTAACGAACTCGACGAAACCCTCAGGAGATCCGGAACAAGCAGTTCTGAATTTTTCCGGAGTATTGACCTCACCTTGGTTTTCACAGGAATTAGTTGCTCTAAACGGGGCCGCTCGGCAGAAAGCTTTTTTTAATGCAAATTATTACCGTGCCCCTGGAAGAAATTATGATTATTACGAGAATTTTATTGAAAATCCGCCTCCGGCGACGCCGGGCATCTACGGGATCTTAAGGGAACAGTATAAAGAATTAAGCGATAATGCCAGCGGCGAAGGTTAAAAAGAAAGGGGAAAAGATGCAGAAGCCGAGCGATCCTAAGGGAGTGACGCTATTTGAAATGATTCTGGTGATCGTCCTTATTACGATCGGGGCCGCTTTGGCTGTTCCGAATTTTCAAAGCAGTCTCTCCCAGCGGAAAGCGGATGGTGCGATCGCGACCTTGAAAAGCATTTCGAACTGTATCCGTCAATACAAGATCGAACATAGCGAGACGGCTCCTCCTAATTTGCAAACTTTGGTCGACAACGGATGCTTGGATCCTAACCAGTACGAACCCGGTTTTAACTATTCCTATACGCAATCTCCGACCGCAGTGACTGCCGTTACTAATGAGGGGAATAAATACGGGGACCGGACCATTACCCTGAGCGGGGCAGGAAGTTTGGATCAATCCACGCGCGGGATTATTTATGATTGCCGGGTTTTTGCGGAGTCCTGCGAAGGAAGCAATACGAAGCTTTTCCGGCAGATGTATGAGATGCCGAAATATGATGGTGAGCAGGTTTCGTAGAAATACGGAGCTTTTAAAGGAAAATGCCGAACTCAAATATTCTGATCGTCGAAAATCCCCAAGGGGCATGGGCTTCGTTTTTAAAGAAATATTTTAACGATACCCCAACCCCACTTCACATCTGCCATAAAACTTCTGAAGCGTTGAGCTTTTTTGATGAAGGGCAGCCCAAGGCTTTTTTTCTTGATCCCGATTTCCTGAATTTAACGCTTGCCCAAAAGATCAAAGTCCGTCGTCAAACAGACCCTGAATTCCGAATTTATAAACTCGGGGGGCGAACGGAAGAAAAAAGAGATTTCCCGTGGGATGGGGTTTTTACAGGAGCTCCCTCGCTGGCGGTTTTTGAAAAACACTATATGGAAACATGGTCCATGCCGGAGAAGATCCACATGTTGATCGTGGATGACGAGGAAGAGATCAGCAGTTTGATCCGGGACTATTTTGAAGGGCGGACCAATCCCGCATTTGTGATCCGGTCTGCAGAGAATGGGCGAGAAGCTCTTGGCATGATCCAAAAACAAACGCCCGATGTCATTATTTTAGATATTAAAATGCCGGTGATGGATGGCCGGGAATTTTACTGTCAGTTGATTAAAAAGAACCCCAAAATCCCGGTCATTATCTTCTTCGATTCCATATCCGGAGAAGAACTTCTTGAGATCCGGAAATGCGGCAATCCGGCAGTCGTGGAAAAAGGTTATCAAGGGAGTTCTTTGCCTGCGCTGATGACGCTTGTGAAGAAGTTGGTCTATTTTAAATGCTGAAGAAATTCTGCCTTTTTCTGCTTATCTTAAGCCTTGCTTTCCCTCGATATCTTCCGGCCGAGGATGATAGCGCCTCTCTTTCGGACGACGCCTTTTTAGAAATGGTCCAAGAAAAAAGTTTCCGTTTTTTTCAGCATGAACATAATCCCCATAATGGCTTGGTCCGCGACAGTACTTCGAACCATGAGAATGGCTTCGATAATGCTCCTGCCAGTATTGCTGCCACGGGTTTTGCGTTAACGGCTTATGGAGTAGCGGTCGAGCATGGCTGGATGAGCCGGGCCTCTGCTTATACTTTGACGGTCCGGACCTTGGAATTTTTGCTCCGCCAGGCGGCTCAGCATCACGGTTTTTTCTACCATTTTTTGGACATTGAAACAGGCCAACGGGTATCCCAGTCCGAACTTTCTCCGATAGATACCGCCCTGTGTTTAGCCGGAGCACTTTTTGCCGCGGAATATTTTGACGATGCAAAGATCCGTGATCTGGTCCGGGAACTTTATGAACGGATCGATTTCCCCTGGATGACCCACGGAGGAAAGACGTTAGCATTGGCCTGGAGCCCTGAAACCGGATTCCATAAACAGCGTTGGGACCGGTTCGATGAATCCCTTCTTCTTTATGTGCTTGCGATCGGATCGCCAACCCATCCTATTCCTGCTGAAAGCTGGAAAGAGATCTCCCGTCCTGTGGGGAGCTATCGGGATTATCGAATGATCCAAATGCCTCCTCTTTTTACGCATCAATACCCGCATATTTGGTTAGACCTTCGCAATAAAAATGACGGGCTTGCGGATTATTTTCAGAATTCTGTAAATGCGTCGCTGGCGAACCGTGCTTTTTGTATGGACCAAGCAAAAAAATATTCTACCTATGGACCGAATAGCTGGGGACTTACGGCTTCGGATGGCCCCTTTGGTTATCGGGCTTATGGAGCACCTCCCGGGTGGAGTGTTCTGCATGACGGGACCGTTGCTCCGACCGGTTGTGGGGCTTCGATCGTTTTTACTCCCAAGGAATCCATCGCCTGCATGCGTTTTCTTTATGAAAATTATAAAAAAGATCTCTGGGGGATGTACGGATTTTCAGATGCATTCAACCGCAATAAAAAATGGTACAGCTCCCGGGTGCTTGCGATCGATCAAGGCCCTATCCTTTTAATGATCGAGAACTATCGTACCGGGTTGATCTGGAAGACCTTAAATAAAAATAAAAATATTCAAAATGCATTGCAAAAGATCGGGTTTAAAGCCGGAACCATGCCGCTTCCTTGGCCGGATCCGCCCCAATATCAGGCACCGTATGTTCCCGAGGGGATCCAGATCGATGGCTTTCTTAGGGATTGGCCACGGGTAGGGGTCATTACCTTGGAGCCGTCATTGCATAAAGAATTTGGACGTGTGAACGGAGATGAACTGAAGGCGGAGATCCGTTTTGCTTGGGATGAAAAAATGCTTTATTTCATCGCGAAGATTACTGATGAGGAGATGATCGTTAAACGGGCAGGGAAAAATATTTGGCGGGACGACCTTCTTGAGCTTTATATTGACCCGGAAGATAACGGGCTTTATTGGGGGGATGCGGGTGATTTTCAGCTAGGGTTCCGGCCCGGACAGGGGGACCGGCCGCTAGAGACCTGGTCATGGTTCCAGGGCGGAGAGGATCCTTCGGAGACCGGCAGGATCGTTGTGCAAGGTTTTTCCGATCAGAAAGGATATATCCTTGAAGGGGGGATCCTCTGGGATTATCTCGGGATCCGGCCTCAAACGGGAGAAGTGATCCGTCTTAGCCCTGCGGTGCATAACGTCAGCCGTAATGGGGGCGACTCCAAACTTCAATGGTTTTTTAGGAATGAAAAAGATTATCAACGTTTTGAACTGGGGAAAATTACTTTAGCCGGGAATCGAGGGCCGAACAATGCCAAAACTGAAAATTAAAAAGAATACTGCAAAGATGCCATCTGCTATCGATCTTGCCGCGACTGTGCGACGCTTGCGGCAAGAAAAAAGATTAAGCGGAGTGGCTTTGTGCGAGAAAACCAAAACCTTGGATCCCCGGACATTGACGGCGTTCGAGAAGGGGAGGATCAAAAATCCCTCCATCCAGACCCTGAAGGCTTTAGCGGAGGGTCTTGATCTAACGATCAGCGATCTTTTCCGTCAAGCCGAGATGCAAAATGAAAAATATTTCTGTTTAGGATCTCAAAAAGGCATTTATAAGATGGATTTTCCCTCCAAGGGGATCCAGCTTATTTCCTTTACGCCTTTAGCAAAAGACTTTTTCTGCGGGAAAGTGATCCTCGAAAGCCAAAAGGAATTTGACCAGACTTTGCTGGCCCATTCCGGGTCTTTTTTCTTTTTAACCCTGATCGGTCAGTTCGAAGGGGTGATCGAAGGTAAAGGGATCGTGCTTAAAGAAGGGGAGAGCCTCTTTTTTTCAGGCAACATGAAGTTTTCCCTTTCCAATCCTTTGCAGCGGAATTCGGTGCTTTTGTTGATGACTTCGCCGTCATTTCTTTCAGCCTGATCCGGTCGATTTTAAGAGGGTTTTGGTTCCTTTTATCCCAAAGGACCGGTCAAGTTAGCTATAGCCCATGCCGATAAAACAAGGACAGTGCAAATTGTGTTCAAACATGGTAAAATGCGGCCAATAAAAAGCTTATGAAAAAGGGACTTTTGATTTTTATAGGATTTCTTGCTTTTTCGATCCTTGTCGGAAAAGTGCTTACGGCTGATGAAGGGCCGACGCCTTCCACTCTGACGCTGGATGATTCTTTTTTCCAGGAAGAGGCCCCGTCCGAACCTTCTCAGGAAGCCCCGCCTCAAAAACCGAACGAAACAATTCCTGTTTCTTCGCCTTCTGTGACGCAGGAACCAGAAATCCAGAAACCTCAACAAGCTCCCGTAATGCAAGAAGCAACGGTTTCGATCCCGGCAGAAGTGCCTATTTTGCAAGAGGCCGTCGCCCCGTCGCCCTCGATGCCGGTTGCGAATCCAGAGGGGAATAATGGTATCTCTTCAAGTTCTTCCGTTCAGGAAATCACGCCTGGGATTTCTTCGGCCCAAGAAGAAACTAAGGGATCTGAAAAGAAAAAAGACAAAAAATCCAAAAAGAAAAAGAAGAACAAGAAAGAAGATCCCGGAAAAGATGTCTCCAAAGACCGGGCCATGGAACAAGCGATACGGGCCCAAGTGACGGAATTGCGCCAAGAACGTGAAAAAAAGATGCCTTACCTTGACCGTTTTTATATCCGTTCCACGATCACACCGCAAAAGATCGAACAAAAAAATAATTTCCTTGCT
Source organism: uncultured bacterium (assembly GCA_964420575.1). GTDB lineage: Bacteria > Omnitrophota > Omnitrophia > Omnitrophales > Aquincolibacteriaceae > CAYQTU01. Next base: position 7,265 of record CAYQTU010000040.1, on the reverse strand, counting down.
CAGGCTCAGAAAGGTTTGCCCGATCTTGTGGATAGGGCTAAGCGGGTCCACACCCAAGCGCGAGCAGCCAACGAAAGCATTGCGCTTTCACACCGCCGTTTAATTTACGCGGTGCGGAAACTGTTTCCGGAAATCAATTATATTTTGGAATCTAAACAAGGACAATTAGGCGGAGAGCCTTGGGGCGGTGCCGATTGGAAGATCAGTTTCCGCCAACCGATTTTTAAAGGCGGGACATTATGGAACGCCATGCTTCAGGAAAAGGCCAGCCTGGAAGCTGCAAAACGAGAATATGATAAAGTCGTTTCAGATCTTATTTTCGATGTTTCCCGCGCTTTTTTTGAATACCAAAGAACCGTGAACATCGTGGATGAGCAACAGGAAACCCTTGAAAAGATGCGTAAATACAAGGAGCTTTCAGAGGAAAAATACGAACAAAAGATCATTTCCGAGATCGAACATTTGAATGTGCAGTCTCTTTATAGCCAGATGCAGTTCGATCTGGAAACGGCTAATCAGGAATTTGAACTTGCTAAACTGGACCTCCAAAAATATCTCGACCTTTCAGTCAATGACAAGCTGGATCTTGATAAAAGTTATACTATGCCGATGGTCCTTGAAGAAGTGAAGGAAGAAGAGGACGAACAGCCGACTTTCAAAGC
>CAYQTU010000040.1:0-6593 GCA_964420575.1 uncultured bacterium | reverse complement strand
TCTTTTCCCAACCGACGGTAAGCCCCCTCAGTTGGTGGACCTTATCGATATGTCTTATGGGCATCGTGCCGAGCTTCAAGTCGAAGCCGCAAAACTTCAGGCGGCGCGTTTGGGAGAAAAGATCCGGTGGGGAGGTTTTCTGCCTCAGGCGGATGCGGTTTTAGAATACGGGAAACTCGGCGAAGCGTACCGGCAGAACATTTGGGACTCGGGGAACAACCGGTGGATCTGGGGGATCGATGACCCGGTGAAACATAAAGAGTGGCGCTTAATGCTGGAGCTGAACTGGAATGCCTTGGGCAACAAAGTGAATTATACTTTTGAGAATGATAATAAAGCGCCGTCCATTACGGGGTATCTGCAATCGACGGGAACAAAGACGATCAAGAACAGCATTTCCGCAGGAGTGTTGGACGGGCTCGATACCTTTGTGGATGTCAAGCAAGCCGAAGTGGACCGTTTGAATAAAGTGGTCGACTTGGAAAAAGCGGAAAAACAAGTCCTTCAGGATGTCAAACAAGCCTTTTATGATTATCAAAAATCCGTGATTCAGGTTAAGTCCAATATCAAACGGGTGAAATGGCGTCAACGGCTGCGTGATCTTTCCGAGTACCGGTTAGGGCGTAAGGAAATCGAAATCTCCGAGTATGTGCAATCCGAAGCGGATCTTGTGAGAGAAAAAACAGAGCTTCATAAAGCGCTTAAAGACTACTTTACGGCTAAAGCAGCGCTCAATCATGCTATCGGTATGCAGGAGTTTTTTAACACAGGGGCACTTAATGGAACCCGATAAAGATCCCAAAGATCCTTCATCTCAGAATCCGCGCTTTAAATCCGATCCGAGGAAGTTAAAAGATCTGATTAAGCGTTTCGAGAATCTTGATGCGGAAAAAAATACGCATCAAGAAGAACCGGGGCGGTCTCAACCGCAACAGGCCGAACCTGTCCAGCCTCCGCCGCGTCCTGTGGAGCCTCCAAAGGCCCCTGCGCCGGTTCCTTTGGCTCCGACGATCCCGGCCAAGGCTGAATTAAAACCGGAACCCAAGAAGCCAGAGTTTGTTTCTCAAGAGAAAAAAAAGCCTGAAGTTAAAAAAGCAGTACCGCTTAAAATGCCTGCTATACCAAGTCCGATCCCCGAAGCGATCGCAGGTTCTTGGGTCGCCCGGAATTGGAAGAAGTTCCTTCTTTTTGCCATTATCGCGGTGGTGACCCTCGGCGTTGCTAAGACGTTCCTTTTTCCCTCAAAAAAAACCGGGAACTTAAAAGCCGACATGGAAAAACAAGCCCAAGCGGCTAAAGATGCTCCCGTTGCGGTCAAAGGTTTTAAGGTGGGCCGGTATAATTATGAGGATACTTTAAGTGTTTTGGGGACTATGAAAGGGGCTTTGGAGTTGAAGCTGAGTTTTGAGATCCCCGGGGTCATCAGTTCGATCAATTATAAAGAAGGGGAACGTTACGAAGAAGGGGCTCTTCTCGTTTCTTTGAAACAAGATGATATCCTTTTGCGTCTGAAGCGCGCGCAAGCAGCTTTTAATAAAGCCGAATCGCAAGCGAAGTTAGCGGAAAATGAAGTTGCGGAACACGAGAAGCTTTTCAAAATGGGCGCTATCCCTCAATCGACTTTGGACAAAAAGAAACTTGAGTGGGACGCTGCGAAGTATGAAGCGGAAGCCCAGCGTCTTGAGATGAAAGCCAATGAAGCGATGTTGGAAAAATCAAATTTGTACGCTCCTTCCGCGGGCATGTTAGGGGACCTGAACGTGGATGAAGGGGAGACCATTTCCCAAAGCACTTTGATCGGTACGCATATCATGACCGAATATGTTTATGCGGAATTCGGGATCGTGGAAAGGGATGTCCAGAAGATCGCATTAGGGCAAAAAGCCAAGGTCTTTGTTGACGCTTATCCGGATAAGACCTTTGAGGGGGTGATTGAAAACATCGCTCCCCAGATCACGGGGACGAGCCGGACCTCAACGGTGAAAGTTCGGGTCGAGAACCCGGAGGGGCTTCTTTTGCCGGGAATGTTTGCCCGCGTTCGGATCCTGCTTTACAGTAAAAAAGATGCTTTGATTGTTCCGACCGATGCCGTTCAGGGCGGCGAGGGAGAAAAATTTGTTTATGTCGTTAAAGCCGCAGAAAATGCCGCTGCGAAAAAGGAAGACGCCATACCCCAAGGACAGGATCTGAATGCGCTTGCCCCCAAACCGGTGGCTCAGGCTGAAAAAAGTAAAGGGAAAGAAGAAGCTCAGAAAATAGAAGAAGGGGTCGTTGAAAAACGGCCTGTGACCGTAGGGTACACCCGCACCGATTATTCCCAGATCGATGCAGGTCTTACAGAAGGAGAAATTATCGTTGTTTCCGGGTTTGAAAGGCTGGAGGATGGTAAGAAGATCCGCCTTGTCGAAACCCAAGAAGCCGAACTCTAGCCTATGAGTTTGCCCGAATTCTCGATCAAGAAAAAAGTAACGACCTACATGTTGACGATCGGGCTGGTTTTGCTTGGAGTGCTTTCGTTTGCCCGGCTTCCTCAGGAACTTTTCCCGCCGATCAGTTTTCCGCAAGTAACGATTGTTACGGATTATTCAAATGCCGCTCCTGAAGAGATCGAAACACTGATCACACGTGTGATCGAAGAAGCGATCGGGTCTGTAGCAGGCTTAAAGCGCATCGAATCGATCTCCCGGGAAGGGAGGAGCACGATCACGGTCTCTTTCGGCTGGGGGCAGGATATTGACTTTGCCGCTTTGGCCATTCGTGAAAAGATCGATCTGATCAAAGAGCGTCTCCCCAAGGAAGCGTCTGACCCGGTGGTCTTGAAATTCGACCCTCTTTCCAAACCGATCCTGATGCTTTCCGTAACAGCGCCCGATCTCCCGGCTGTCCGTATGAAGCTCCTGACCGAAAAGATGTTGAAAGACCGGCTGGAAAAAGTAGAGGGAGTCGCTTCAGTGACCATCTCGGGAGGCGTGAACCGCGAGATCCTCGTAGATATCGATCAACCGCGTTTACAGGCGAATAATCTTTCGCTTCTTGAAGTGACGGATTCTTTAGACGAAGCGAACATCTCTTATCCTGCCGGGAGCATTAAAAAAGGGCTTTTTGAATATTTGATCCGGACCGTGGGGGATTTCCGTTCGGTGTCCGAGATCGAATACGCGGTCTTGGGTGTGGACAATGTCCAGAAGCTGAGGCGCGAAGAAACCGGTTTCATTGAAAGAGATGCTTCCGAAGGGCCCCGTACGACCCTTGAGATGTCCCGCGAAGAGCTCGAGAAAAAAATGCTCGAAAAGAGATTGATCCTTGTCAAAGATGTGGGGAAAGTGATCGACGGCCTTGCGGACAAGACCAGCGTTTCACGCTATAACGGGGCCGAAAACATCTCGATCTCCATCCAAAAACAATCGAACGCCAATACGATCCAGGTCGTCGACCGTCTTAAAAAAGAATTGGCCAATCTCAAAGAAGATCTTGCTTCCCGCGGGCTTAATTTCAAGATCATCTATGACCACTCGATCTTTATCCGGAGCAGTTTGGAGGATCTGGCCAACCAGGCGATGACAGGGAGCGTTTTTGCTCTGATCTCGCTTTATATTTATTTAAGGTCCATTGCAATGTCCTTTTTAGTCGTGCTTTCTGTTCCGACCACGATCCTTGGGGTTTTCTTTTTAATGGCCATGTCCGGGGTGACGGTAAATATGATGTCTTTGGGAGGATTGGCGCTGGGTATCGGAATGATCACGGACACCAGTATTGTCGTATTGGAAAATATTTTCCGCAAAAGACAGGAAGGAGCTGCGGCTGAAGAAGGGGCGATCCGGGGGGCGACGGAAGTCGTCTGGCCTGTTATTTCTTCGAACTTGACGAGCATCGCGGTTTTTTTCCCGCTAATCGTCTTTGTCCCCGGGGTGGCGGGGCAATTCTTTAAAGATCTTTCCTGGTCGATCATTTTCTCGCAGATCGTTTCAACGATCATCCCGCTGACTCTGGTGACATTGGTCTCAATTTATGTTTTTGTCCAACAAAAAGAATATGAACCGATCAGCCTGACCGGATCGCTGGATCGATACATTATGGATCTTCCCACGCCGCAGGCTCAGAACAGTACGATGTTTGGGATCCTGGTGATCGCTTTTTTGGCCTTGGCCTCGACCTTTTTGATCGTTCCGACCATGGATTGGGAAGTGCTTCCGAAGATCGACCAGGGACAATTTTATGCCAAGGTGGATATGCCTTTGGGGACCCGCTTGGAAGTGACGGATAAGATCTGTAAAAGGATCGAAGAGGTTATCAAAACCGAGCCCGAAGTGCAAGATGTGGCAGTCGCGATCGGCAGCGAAAAAAGCGGTCGGGGGGAGATCAAGATCGAAACCTTAAGGCCTTCTCAGGCGATGATCCTGGTGAGTTTGGCTGAGAAGAGAAAGCGCAATTCCTCGGAAGTTATTCGTGCCATTACAGGAAAAATGGAAGGACTTCAACTGCAAAAAGATAACGCTAAAGTGGATTTTATATTGCAAGGAAGCGAATTTGCCGTTGCGGGTTCTTCCCTGAAACCGATCATTGTCGAAGTGAAAGGATACGATTTCACCGTGATGGAAGCTGCGGTGAACCATCTTAAAAAACGGTTGGCTGAGATCCCTGCGGTGATCGATCTGGAAAGTGATATCGGCGAAAAATCTCCGGAGACCAAACTTGAAATCCAAAAAAAACGCGCTGCTCTTTACGGGATATCTGCCCTAGATATTTCTTTGACCGCTAAAGCAGCCATTGAAGGAGTTGTGGCGACCCAGTTCCGCGAAGGCGGCCGGGAGATCGATGTCCGGGTCCGTTTAAGCGAGAATGACCGCTCGAACATCAATAATTTGAATAACCTCCTTCTTTATTCCAAAGTGCTGGATGTCCATGTTCCCCTCAAAGAGATCGCAACGATCAAACAAGGCGTAGGCCCCAGCGAGATCAAACGTTCTGACCAGGAAAGGACCGTGACCATTTCGGCGAACATCGCGAAGACACGTCAGGAAAAAGATGTGCTCGCGGATGTGCAAAAACTGTTGGCGAGCCTGCGGACGCCGGATGATATCCCTGAAGATTTCCAGGTCAAGCTTTCCGGTAAAGCGAAGGAATTAAAAGAGAATTTTTCGAGTGTCATTTTCGCCTTTATTTTAGCGGTTATGCTGGTGTACATGATCATGGCGGCACAGTTCGAGTCTTTTTTGCAGCCGCTTATCATCATGGTCACCGTTCCGCTTTCCTTCGGCGGAGCCATTATTGCCTTGAAGATCACGGGCAATTCCTTGAACGTGATCTCGCTTTTGGGGTTGGTGCTGTTGGACGGGGTGGTGGTCAATAACGGTATCGTGCTCATGGAGTATATCAATCAGCTTCGCGAAGAAGGCCAGGAAATGGTCAAAGCGGTCTGGACCGCAGTCCGTACCCGTACGCGTCCGGTCTTAATGTCCTCAACGACCACCATCTTGGGCATGTTGCCGGTAGCTATAGGATTGGGAAGCGGCGGTCCAGCGATCCTTTCACCGCTTGCGATCACCGCGATGGGAGGGCTGTTCTCTTCAACGATCCTGACCCTGATCGTTTTACCGTGTCTTTATATCCTTGTCATGCGTTTTGTAGAATCCTATTTTGGTATCGAAGAAGAAGTCTCCTCCGCGGAAGAAGATCCCGCAAGCGTGTAGCCGCCATGGGCCTCCCCAGTTTCTCTATTAAAAGACCGGTTTTTACGGTGATCTTTTATGCCGCGATCACAGTGATCGGGATCATTTCTCTCATGCGCCTTAAAGTGGAACTCTACCAAGGGCAAAGCCAGAGCATCATCAGTATCGTGGTCCGGGCCCGTGGCGGTCTTCCGTCCCAAGACGTAGAAAAAATGATCACGAAACCCGTTGAAGAAGCCGTGGGAACGGTAAGCCATATGAAAAATCTCTATTCCAGTTCGCGGGAAGCCGAATCGCGCGTGACCATGGAGTTCGAGCCGGGGACGAATATGAACTTTGCCTCTTTGGAGATCCGCGAAAAATTCGCCCGCGTCAAACCGCTGCTTCCCAAAGAGATCGAAAAACCGGTGATTGCGAACTATGACGATGCCCAGGCCGCGATCCTGGTTTTTGCGGTCACTTCGGAAACGATGACCCCGGAACAGATCCGGGAAATTGTGGATATCAAGCTGAAACCGGTTGTAAGCCGTGTGGACGGGGTCGCCAGCGTAGAAGTTTACGGAGGCCGTGAGCGGAAGATCCTGGTCGAGCTTGACCGGGATAAAATGGTGGCCTACAACATTTCGATCGAGCGGGTCATGGATGTTCTGGGGCAGAGCAATATCAACCTTTTGGCCGGTAACGTCGAAACCGGGAAATATGAATTTGCGATCCGGACGATCGGGACCTTTTTAACGGTGAATGATATTGGCGATCTTGGGGTCAAAGCCACACGCCAAGGTTCTATCATTTCGCTCAAAGAGATCGCCACGATCAAGGATTCCTACCTTGAGGCCACGGACCAGGCCCGTTTGAATCTTGAGCAGAACGTGACGGTCTATGTGAAGAAAGCGAGTTTGGCCAACACCCTTGAAGTGGCCAAGG
>CAYQTU010000039.1:0-12206 GCA_964420575.1 uncultured bacterium | reverse complement strand
ACGGGATTCTTGACCTTGGAAAAGGTTTCCAGCATTTCCCGGCTGATCTTCGCAAGGCCCAAAGTATCTTGCCGAGGATAACGTGCTAAAAGAATCTGAAGCTTATAATCAAAAAAATCTTTGGCATTCTTTAAGATCTTGGTAAAAGCCTCATTCCCGTGACGCTTCAGAAAATCATCCGGATCTTCACCTTTCGGCAGGCTGACCAACTTGACATGCATCCCCCCTTCCAGGAGGATCTCAAGGCCTCGAAGTGCCGCAGCCTCTCCGGCTTTATCCCCGTCATAGACCACGATCACTTCTTCGACAAAACGCTTCATCAAACGCACATGATCCTCACCAAGTGCCGTTCCTAAAGTCGCAACCGCATTTTTGAACCCATGCTGGTACAAAGCTAAAAAATCCATATAACCTTCGACAAGGATCAGATTCGGCCATTCCCGGTCAATATGTTTTTTGGCAAGATTGAGGCCGAAAAGTTCTCGCCGTTTTGAAAAAATCGGGGTTTCCGGAGAATTCAGGTATTTCGGTCCCTCTGTTCCGGCGATCAATCGGCCGCCAAAGGCGACGATCTTATTTTGGAGGTTGAATATCGGGAAGATCAATCGGCCACGAAAAGTATCATAATAATTCCCCTTTGGGGACTGCTGGATGAGCGCTGCTTGTTTCAGCAATGTTTCCGGATATCCTTTTTTCGTTAAATGATCAAATAATGTCCGCCATTCTCCGGGGGCCCAACCGAGTTTGAATTCTTGAACGATTTGATCGGATACTTTCCGGCCCGCAAGATAACTCCGCGCCTGTTTTCCGCTCTCTCTGCGAAGAAGCTCCTGATAATAATCAGCGGCACATTGGTATATTTCATAGATTTTCTCTTTTTGAGAATCTTCTGCTTTGTTCGTCCGATGTTCCGGAAGAGGGATATGAGCTCTTTCCGCAAGGATCCGGAGAGCTTCGGGGAAAGTGATATTCTCATGACGCATCAAAAAACTGAATACATCTCCCCCGGCGTTGCAGCCAAAACAGTGGAAAAGCTGTTTTTCCGGTTGCACCATGAAAGAAGGGGTCTTTTCCTGATGGAAAGGGCAACAGGCCTTAAAGTTTTTTCCTGCCCGTTTTAAGGGGATATATTGAGTAATAATCTCGACAATATCATTCGCCGCAGCTACTTGTTCGACGATATTATCTTCATAACGCTGTGTGTTCATTTTTCCACATAAACAGTTTTACCGGATAACCGCAGGATTGGCTTCGCGATAGCATTAGTAATCTCAGGAGCAATACGAGAAAGCGTATATCCGCTCAGCGATCCCCCCTTGCTTAAGGTATCTTTGACAGGACCCAGAGGCAACATCAGGAGGAACTGCACGACCAAACTTAGGAGCAAGACCATATACAATCCCCCAAAAAACATCCCTCCAAAGAACTTCAGAGCACCTCGAACTTCCAAATGAACGAATTTATCCATCATATTCAAAAGCCACACAATCGGAATCCAGACAAAAACAGTGACCATGACAAAGCTCATGGGTTCGGCAACAGATTTAGATATCGCAGGGACCACAGCCGTCCATTGCCGGCTGACCGATTCATACAGACTCATGGTCATAATGATAATAACCACCATCCCAAAGAATTTTCCCCACATCTCGGCAAAACCCTTCCTTGAGCCATAAAGCGCCCCCCACAGCACGACCAAAACAACAACCCAGTCCCAAACCGCAAAATGGCTTAAGATCGTTTGCCACGCCACGCTTTGTTTCAACGAATCAATCCATCTGAATAGTGCATCCATATTGAGAACCCTCAATTTGAATTATTTTTTTGAATACTTCCCCAAAAGCCATCTTGATCGATCCGATCAAGACGGACCGGGACGATCTGCTCACGAACATCCGTCTCGGACTCAAAGACAACTTTTAAATAGTTTGCTGTCGTCCCTTCAAAGAAGGACCCGCCCTTATGCTGACGGCTTTCGACCAGAACATCCAAACACTGGCCTAAGTAGGTTTTTCGGCTTTCTTCGCCCAGAGATTGAGAAATATCCAATAAATGTTGAACCCGCCGTTTAACGACCAAAGCAGGCAAATTTGGGTATAGAGCCGCTCGCGTTCCCTCCCGGCGGCTATAGGGGAAAACGTGGGATTTTAAAGGCTTGAGTTGCCGCAATAGACGAACAGTTCTTTCAAATTGTTCTTCAGTTTCTCCTGGGAACCCGGCCATAACATCTAGAGTCAAAGAGAACATGGGAATATCCTGTCGAAGTTTAAGAACTAAACAGCGATAGTCTTCCGCGGTATAACGGCGATTCATTTTTCTTAAAATTTCATCATCCCCGCTTTGGAGTGGAATATGAAGATGGGGACACAGTTTAGGGAAATCCCGAAAAGCAAGAATTAGCGGTTCTCCGATGTCCATGGGCTCGATCGAACTAAGACGGATCCTCTCAATCCCGGGGATATCCGAACATACTTTGATCACATCAAGAAGATGATAATGGTCTCTTTTTCTCGGATGGGCCAGCCTTGTTGAACTTTCAAAATCAAGCCCATAAGCTCCAAGTTGGATCCCGGTCAGCACAATTTCACGATATCCGGCGTCCCGCAACCGAACGGTTTCGTCTTTAATCTCACATAATGCCCGGCTCCGCGAACGGCCCCGGACGAGAACGACTTTACAAAAACTGCAGGCATGGTTGCATCCATCCTGGATCTTGAGATAAGCGCGGGCTCTCCCTTCGGACCGCGATACTTGCAAAGGCAAACTTAAAAGCGCCGGATCTGTTTTCTGAAGCAGCCGGGATGCGATCTCGGATTTTTCTTCATTACTAAAAACAAAATCCACTTCTTTCATAGCCTCAAGGTCACGGCGGTTCTTTTGAACATAACATCCGGTCACGGCGATCCTTGCCTGGGGATGTTCCCGGCGTAACCGTCGGATCCAATACCGATTCGTTTTGTCAGCGTCTGCTGTCACCGTGCATGTATTGACCAACACAAAATCGCAGGGCTCATTCCCCTCACGGCTCTCGGTCACCCCCAAAATCTGAAAAGATTCCCGGATCGCTTGGGTTTCATATTGATTGACCTTGCAACCCACCGTCACAAATTTTATTTTAGGTTTATGTTCGGACATAAGATCTTATTTTAAAATGAATTTCAAAGCTGCGGTAACGCCCAAAAATGCGGTGTCGGCCTTTAAAATATTCTGGCCAAGGCTGACGATTTGAAAATCATTGTTCCCTCGCTGTTCCCGAGCCCATGTGATTTCTTGGTCTGAGAATCCGCCTTCGGGACCAAAAAAAAGATTTAACCCTTTGATCCGAGTTCGGGATCTTTGTATATCCTCAATCCATTCCGAAAAAGGAACTGCTTCAGCGCCAGGGTGAAAAATCGCTATCCGTTCATTTTTCGGGATACTAAGAATCGCCTCGTTAAAAGTCTTTAAAGCCCCTAGACACAGTTTGTGTAAAGAGCCCGATTGTTTGCTGGCTTCAATAGTGATCCGCTCCCAGCGTTTCCGAACATTCTCTTCTTTATCCTTGGCAATCCGAATATCACAATGTTCGGAAACTACGGGCCAGATCTCAGAGACCCCAAGCTCCTGTGCTTTTTCGATGATAAAGTCCGTTTTCCCTTTTTTTAGTAAAGCCGGCAGGATCCTTAGTGTTAAACCCGGTATTCGGACTTGCTTCTTTTCCAAAATCTTGGAGATCTCAAGATGTGCCCGCCCCGTCGCCCCGGAATCAAGGATCCTTGCTTCTGCTTCGAGCCCTTGGCCATCCGTAATAAGACAGAGATCCCCTTTTTGAAGGCGGATGCTCTTTTTGAGATGATGCGTTTCGGCCGGATCCAACCAAAGGTCTTTTACTGAGGCGCTTAAAGACTGCGCGGTAAAAAAACGTCGCGGGCGCCTTGAAGAGTCCTTCGGGACTTGTTTTAGAGACATTACGCTTCTCCTTTTTCTTTCAAAAAAGCGGAATTAAGATCAAGGCAAAGATCACGGGCGTGATATTTTTCAATGGAACATTGAAAAAGGATTGAAAATAAAACTCAGGATGGAAATGTATCCTTTACTTCTTTTCCTGTCCTTCAGCTTTAGCCTTTTCTTTTTTGGGAGCCTCTTTTTGAGCTTCAGGCGCAGCTTCGGCTTTTTCCTCTTTCGGCTTTTTGGAACGGACAACATTCTTGGCCTGAGGGCCTTTTTCACCTTCAACGATCTCAAAGGTCACTTCTTCATCGACATTCAGCCTCTTATAGCCTTCCCCTTGGATCGCAGAATAATGAATAAAGATATCGCGGTCATCGCCTTCCTTGCGGAGGAAACCATATCCTTTTACATTCGAAAACCATTTCACTTTACCTTTTTCCGCCATTCTTGCCTCCTGAATTTCCTTTGAATCTTATTTAACTTTACACTTCAAGATCAGTCCGGGCTTAAAAACAACCACCTTTTTTTCCGGAACCGTAACTTCTTGACCCGTTCGGGGATTACGGCCTAGACGGCCGCGTCGGTTCTTGACCTTAAAAACACCAAAATTCCTTAATTCGACAGTTTCTCCGCGCTGTAAACTTTCTGAGATCACATCGAGGGTTTTTTGAACGATTTTCTTGACGTCAATCTGGGTGAGATTCGTTTCGTTGGAAACTTTCATTACTATATCTTTCTTCGTCAAGTTTCTCACCTCCTTCGAGAGTGTAATTGCGGTTTAATGACTCAACTCTTGGTGCTGTCTGAGGATAGAGAAAATAACAAATCCCTTCGGGTTTGTCAATGGAATTTCGTCATAACTCCAATAAATACCAAGAGTTAAAAAAAGACAGGATTTAAGAGCGGATTTTTACGGCATTTTCTCCTAAAAGCTTCTCAAGCTCCTCGAAGAGGGTATCATCCATATTCGTTTTCAAATTATCACCGGAATCAATCACCGTACAACGCCCTTGGGGATCTTGGAGGGTCAAATAGACAGGAACAGTGCCCTTGTGCCGAGCAAGGATCCGGCGGACTTCCTTGAGGAGATCCGGCCCAAGGCCTGCCGTTTTCAGGTTAATGGCAATAAGGCGCGTAAAACGCTTCGGGACATCACCTAAGGGAACCACTTCCTCCGCTAAGATCTTGGGAACATCATCCCGGGCATCGATCTTGCCCCGGACAAAAATAAGCTGATCTTTTTGGATCGTATCAGCCGCCGTTTTGTAAAGACTCGGGAAAACGATGACCTCGCAAGATCCGCTGAGATCCTGCAGGGTCATAAAAGCCATCTTATCCCCTTTTTTCGTCACGATCTCTTTCAGGTTATCGATAATCCCCCCGATCGTCACATCAGCCTGATGACTGAATTCAGCCAACGAATCCGTCGAAGCAGTCGCGTAATTCTTCAGGATTTTCACATGCTTTGAAAGCGGATGGGACGAAACGTAAAAGCCGATGAGTTCGCGTTCGTAGGCTAATTTTTGGTTCTCGGGCCACTCAGGGATATTCGGGATCGTTGCTTCATCCGAAACAAAAGCTGTGGTTTTTCCCCCTTCAAAAAATGAAAGCTGTCCGCGGCTGCGATCCTTTTGAAGATTGGCTCCCATATCCAACACAGTATCCAGCATGGCAAAAAGTTGCGCGCGGTAAAGTTTCCACTCGTCAAAAGCGCCGCAACGGATCAAGCTTTCGAGAACTTTCCGGTTGCAGACCCGGAGGTCCACCCGTTGGACAAAATCAAACAAAGATTTGAATAGGCCGTCTTTTTTCCGGCTGGCAATAATGGACTCAATTGCGGTCGTGCCGACATTTTTGATCGCCGCGAGCCCAAAGCGGATGTTCTCCCCGACACAGGTAAATTCCGAATAACTTTCATTGACCGAAGGCGGCAGAACAGCAATCCCCATTTTTTTGCAGGCTTCGATATAAAGCACGACTTTATCCGTATTGTTCATTTCGGAAGTCAGTAAAGCGGTCATGAACTCGATCGGATAGTGCGCTTTAAGATATGCCGTTTGATACGAAACTGCGGCGTAGGCTGTGGAATGGGATTTGTTAAATCCATATCCTGAAAAATAATCGATCAATCCCCAGATCTTATCTGCGATCTTTTCTTTGACCTCGCGCTTCATGGCCCCGTCCATAAAGGCTTTTTTCTCTTTTGCCATGACCTCCGGGATCTTTTTACCGATCGCACGGCGGAGTGAATCGGCTTGTGCTAATGTGAATCCCGCAAGATCACTGACAATCCTCATCACTTGCTCTTGATACAGGATCACACCATATGTTTCTTTCAAGATGGGCTCTAACACGGGATGATCATATTGTATCTCTGAGGGTTTGTGCATCCGTTTGATAAAATCATCCACCATACCGCTTCCCAACGGTCCTGGGCGGTAAAGAGCCAAAAGCGCCACAAGGTGGTCAAAATGCGTCGGTTTCATTTTTTTGAGAAGGTCCCGCATCCCCGAACTTTCAAGCTGAAAAATCCCAAGAGCATCCCCTTTCGCAAGCATCTGATAGGTCTCCGGATCTCCCTCCTGAAGATGTTCGATATCCACTTTAATATTGCGTGTCCGCTGGACGATCTTACAAGCCTGATCGATCACAGTTAGCGTTTTAAGACCTAAAAAATCCATTTTTAAAAGACCTATTTTTTCAAGGTCTTTCATGGTGTATTGAGTGCAGACCTGCTCCTCGGCTTTGAATAGCGGCACCCGGTCGGTCAGAGGAACGTCTGAAATGACCACGCCCGCCGCATGAATCGATGCGTGACGGGACAATCCTTCGAGGGCTTTCGAAGTTTCGACAAGTTGTGCGATCCTTGAATCGGCAGTGACCAGCTCTTTGAGTTTAGGTTCGCGCTCCAAAGCTTGTTTGATTGTAATATCCAGTTCCATCGGGATCATTTTGGCGAGCCGGTCCACTTCAGCATAAGATAATCCCATCACGCGTCCGACATCCCGGATCACCGCCCGAGCCTTCATGGTCCCAAACGTGATGATCTGAGCGACATTCTGGGCTCCGTATTTCCGCTTTACATAATCAATGACTTCATCCCGCCGTTCGTAACAAAAATCGATATCAATATCCGGCATGCTGACACGTTCGGGATTAAGGAATCGTTCAAAATAAAGTCCGTGTTTGATCGGATCGATATCCGTAACATGAAGCGTATAAGCCACTAAACTCCCGGCCGCAGAACCTCGCCCCGGACCGACCGGTATAGATTTTTCCCGGGCAAAACGGATAAAATCCCAAACGATCAAAAAGTAACTGACATACCCCATTTTGGCAATAAGCGCAATCTCTGTGCGGAGTCTTTTCTCATAATTTTCGGGGATTTTGTCTGGAAACCGCTGGTTTAAATTCTGAAAACAGAGCTCTTCCATATATTGCGTTTGCGTTTTACCTTCCGGAGGAGCGAATTGTGGCAGGAAAATCTTATGAAAATCAAACTCAAGATTGCAGCGCTCGGCGATTTCGATCGTGTTTTTAATAGCTTGAGGGATTTCTTTAAATAGCCGCTTCATTTCTTCAGCGGGTTTAAGATAATACTGATCCCCGTGATAACGGAGCCGATGTGGTTCGTCTAGTTTAGCACCGGTCCCGATGCAGATCAGGGCATCATGGGCCATGGCTTCATTCTGATGGATATAATGGACATCATTCGTTGCCACCAGCCCGACCTTAAACTCCTTGCTAAGGTTCAGGGCCCCTTCGATCACTTTCTTTTGAACATCGATCCCGTGGTTCATTACCTCTAAGAAAAAACGGTCTTTGCCGAAAATATTGATGTATTCTTCCAGGACTTTCTTAGCATCTTCCGTTTGATCATGAAAAAGACAGTACGGGATCTCGCCTTTCAGCCCACCGCTCAGCCCGATCAACCCTTCGGAATATTCTTTCAGGACCTCTTTATCGATACGCGGGCGGTAATAAAATCCTTCGAGGTAACCGATACTGGCAAGTTTCATAAGGTTCCGGTAACCCTTTTCATCCATAGCTAAGAGGGTCAGATGGAAAGAAGCTTCTTTGATGCCATGCGCCTGTTTTTCAAGGCGGGACCCCGGAGCGACATAGGTCCCCATGCCGATGATCGGCTTGATCCCACGCTTCATGGCTTCGGAATAGAATTCGATCGCCCCGAACAAATTTCCGTTGTCCGTCATGGCAAGGGCGGGAAACTTCAATTCAACGGCTTTTTGGACCAATTCGTCGATCTTGCACGTAGCATCCAGCAAGCTGTATTCGGTATGGCAATGAAGATGGACAAAATCACTATGGGGCATGTCAGAACTCAGATCTTAAAACTTTGAATCAAGTTTCCGTTGGAAGAATGTTTATTTATTCCCACTCGATCGTTGCCGGGGGTTTACTGGAGATATCATAACAGACCCGGTTGATCCCGCGTACTTCATTGATGATACGGTTAGAAATACGGCCTAAAAGTTCCGGGGGCAATTTCGCCCAATCTGCAGTCATCCCGTCAAGCGATGTGACCGCCCGTACCGCAACCGCATTTTCATAGGTTCGTTCATCCCCCATCACCCCGACACTTTGGATGGGAAGCAGGACCGCAAAAGACTGCCAGACTTTATCATAATAACCCGCTTTTTTGATCTCATCGATCACGATCCAATCCGCTTTCCGAAGAAGGTCGCAACGGTCTTTCCGGACCTCCCCGAGAATGCGGACCGCAAGTCCTGGACCGGGGAACGGCTGGCGACCGATGATATCTTTATCGATCCCAAGCGCTCGACCTACGGCACGGACCTCATCTTTGAACAATTCTTTGAGCGGTTCGACCAGCTTGAACTTCATGTTTTTCGGCAATCCGCCAACATTATGATGACTCTTGATCGTGCTGGTCGGTCCGCCAAAATAAGAAACCGATTCGATCACATCCGGATAAAGCGTCCCCTGAGCAAGAAACGGTACCTTCCCTAACCGGTTCGCTTCCTTCTGGAAGACATCGATAAAGGTCTTTCCGATAATTTTCCGTTTTTTCTCGGGATCGATCACTTTTTTCAGACGGCTCAAAAAGATCTTCTCGGCATCCACGACCTTCAGGTTCATTCTGAAATGCCCGCGAAAGGTTTTTTCGACCTTTTCCGCTTCTTTAAGACGTAAGAGACCGTTATCGACAAAGATGCAGTTTAACTTTTTCCCGATCGCCTTATGGATCAACACCGCTGCGACCGAAGAATCCACCCCTCCCGAAAGTCCGAGCACCACACGGTCCTGCTTGACCTGTTCCCGGATCTTCCGGATGCTTTCTTTAATAAAAGATCTCGGCGTCCAGCTTTGATGGCATCCGCAAACCTTGACCAGAAAATTCTTCAGGATTTGAGAACCTAGTTCGGTATGGGCAACTTCGGCGTGAAATTGGATTGCATAAATCTTCCGCTTGGGATCTCCCATTGCCGCAAAAGGTGCATTTTCCGTATAAGCTAAACGCTCAAACCCTAAAGGGATCTTATCGAGTTTGTCGCCATGGCTCATCCAGCATGTGATGGTTTTCGGGATCCCCTTAAAAAGAGGGCTTTCTTTTTTAGAAACATGAAGTTTCGCAAAACCATATTCGCGTTTTTTGGATTTATGGACCTGACCGCCTAATTTATAGGAGAGAAGCTGCATCCCATAGCAGATCCCGAGGATAGGGATCCCGCTATAAAAGAAACGGCGGTCCGGGATCGGGGCATTCTTGGCATAAACATTTGCGGGCGATCCGGAAAAAATGATCCCCTTCGGCTTGTCTTCAAGCACTTTTTCGAAAGGAATGTAATAGGGATAAACCTTCGAAAAAACCTTATTCTCGCGGACGCGACGGGCAATCAGCTGAGTATATTGCGATCCAAAATCTAGAACGACAATGGTTTCTTCCATATTGTTTTTTTATCAGGTCACTTGCACATGCCGAGTTTTTGTGCGCTTTGGAACAATTTTCCTTCGGTCTTGATCGCAGGAGCGATCACGATTTCCGTCAATTGCATTTCCCGGATATTTTTCGCTCCAACGTTCCCCATCGAAGTACGAAGCGCACCGACAAGATTCTGGGTACCGTCATCCAAGCGGGCCGGCCCATACAGGATCTCTTCGAGCGTCCCTGTTGTTCCGACATGAATACGAGTCCCGCGCGGGAGATTGGCATGCGGGGTAGCCATTCCCCAGTGAAAACCGCGACCTGGAGCTTCTTTGGTCCGAGCAAAAGCTGAACCGACCATCACGCCGTCCGCACCGCTCGCGATTGATTTACAGATATCCCCTCCGGTGGACATACCACCGTCCGCAATGATCGAAACATATTTTCCGGTTTTTTTATAATAGAACTCGCGAGCCGCTGCACAATCTGCAATGGCCGTTACCTGCGGTACTCCGATCCCAAGCACTCCTCGGGTTGTGCAAGCTGAACCGGGTCCGATACCGACCAAAAGACCCGCCGCGCCGGTTTCCGCAAGTTCAAGCGCCACTTTATAGGTCACGCAATTCCCGAGGATCACCGGGACTTTCATTTTTTTACAGAATTTTTTGAAGTCCACCACTTGATAAGCTTTGGCGATATGCCGGACCGTGGTAACCGTGGATTGGACCACGAAAATATCCGCCCCGGCCTCTTCGGCGATCTTGCCGAACCGTTCGGCACGCTGCGGGATCGCCGAGACCGCACAAGGGATTTTCGCTTTTTTAATCTCCCGGATACGTTTTGCGATCAATTTTTCGTTGATCGGCTTCACATAAAGTTTTTGGACAAGCTGCGTCGCCTTTTCCGGCGTGGCTTTGGAGATCTCATCCAGAATGGATTCATAATCATCGTAGCGGACATAGATCCCTTCCAGATTAAGGACCGCCAGCCCTCCGAGCTTTCCCATGGCGGTCGCAAATTTCGGATCGACAACACCATCCATGGCTGACGCTAAGAACGGGATAGGCAGCGTCATATTTCCGAGAGGCATGCGGATATCCACTTCCTCCGGATTGATCGTGACGTCCCCTGGAACAAGTGCGATTTCATCAAAGCCATAAGCTCTGCGTGCTTTACGGTCTCGGCCAATAAAAACAGACATGGTGAATCCTCCTTAATGAATAGTGATGGATGAAAATAAAAAAGGCACAAAACCGACCGCCCGTTGCGGGGTTTTGTGCCTAAAAATGTGTTGAATAGATGTCGTTTGCTGTCCCATTTGCGGTATCATACTAAACCCTTTTTTCCTTGTCAATGAGCAGCTCAAAATCATTTTGAGAGAACCTTTTTGCTTCCCCTTATTTTTTCTCTGTGCTAGATTATCTCCCGTTATGTTAAAAATACTCCGAGACCATACCAAGATCATCGTTTGGAGCGTGGTGATCATTTTTGCCATTTTCGGCGGCTATCAGATCAGCTCCCTTAAAAAAGAGGGCCGTTTCGCCGGCGAAGTCTTTGGGAAGACCGTTACGTTCCAGGAGTTCAATCTTTTCTACAATGCCACTCGCATCTTCATGCCCACCAAAGAACCCGTCCAGGATCCGGACCTTTTGAGAGGCTTTACCTGGCAAAATATTATTTACGCCAAAGAGGCCAAGCGCGAGGGCATCAAAGTCACGGACGAAGAAGTCCGTCGGGAGATCCAGAACCTTTTGGCCCAACAGGGATTGGAAAATGCTTCCCCGGAAACCTACAAGATCTGGCTGACGCGGAATCTTCGCATGACCACCCGGGAATTCGAGGAAGGATTGAGAGAATTCATCAGGATCCAGAAATTATTGCGCGCTAAGGTCAAAGAAATCGAAACTGCTGTGCCCTTGGCGGAAGTAAAACCCGAGCCTAAACAAGAAACAAAAACTTCCTCAAAAAGCGGAAAGACTAAGAAGGAAGCTGCACCAAAATCTCCAAAGCCGCAAGAAGACCCGAACCGGTTCCGACATGAAGCCTTTATGCAATGGACTAATGACCTTAACCGGAAAGCTAAATTCCGGGATTATCTAGCCCTTCCCGCTCCGGCCCCAGAGCTTCCTGAAGAACAGCCTAAAAAGAAATAGCGCTTCAATTCTTGACCCTCATAAGGGAGGTTGTTATACTTGCACCCATGAAAAAAACAGTCGAAGACATCGCAAAATTAGTCGGCGGGAATGTGATCGGTGACGGGAAAACTGT
Source organism: uncultured bacterium (assembly GCA_964420575.1). GTDB lineage: Bacteria > Omnitrophota > Omnitrophia > Omnitrophales > Aquincolibacteriaceae > CAYQTU01. Next base: position 100 of record CAYQTU010000039.1, on the reverse strand, counting down.
GATCGAAGGCATTACAAGCTTCGAAAACCCTTTAAAAGGGCATATTTCTTTTGTCCAGGATGAGAAAGGCTTCAAAGCCCTGGAGGCCTCGCAGATCACC
>CAYQTU010000038.1:0-12326 GCA_964420575.1 uncultured bacterium | reverse complement strand
ACCAGATCAAGAACACGGGCAAGATCTCGGCCAATGGGGGGACGGTGATCTTGAATGCCCAAGCGATCGATAATCTGTTTGAGAAGGCGATCAATATTCAGCGTGATGACCGTGCTGTTACTGTTGTCGAAGCGGATCACGGCATCATCGAATTCAAATCTTTGGATGATATTTATAACGATGCTATTTTAAAGGCCATGGAAGGTGAGATCCGCTTAGAGTCGAAACAAGGAAAGATCACTAATGCGGGGACTGTGGATGCTACGAAGGGTCGCATTACCATGGATGCTCAAGGAGATATCGAGACTCGCGGGATTATTAAAGCCGCCGAGCTGAGTGAGAAAGGGGCCTCTTTTAAGATCCAAGGGACTTACGATGTGCGCCATTCTCATCACGACAATGCGGACCATGCGATCACTTACAGCGGCGATACCACGATTGGCAACAGCGGCGAAACCACCACGATCGAAGACGAGGAAAATATCCGCGTCGAAGCGAACATTGCCCTGACTTTGGCCGGGGATGTGATCTTTAAGGCGGATAGCGATGCCTCGGGAAGCGGTTCCTTTTTGATGGACCGTACTTCTTCTATCGTTGGCAGTGGGCATAATCTTGAGATCTATGCGAGTGGCTCTTCCACGCTGGGAAGCATTAGCGGGGTAAATCATTTCACGCTCAATGCCCAAACTCTGGCTGCGACATATGCGCTTCGGAATATGGTTACGATCGACGGTAATTTCAGGATCAATGAAAACGCCACTCTGTTGGGTGGCTATGATTTTACGGTCAAAGGCGGAAGTGCTACCGGGAACGGGATTATTAATTTAACGGGAGGCGTTTTTAAACTTGTTGGGACAGGAGATTTCGGAGGTTCGCAAGATTGGACGTTCGGGACCCTTCAATTCGGAGATGGAACGATCGAAGGAACTACTTCCAAAGCAGGTCCTAATAAGGTCACTGCGCTTGATGAACTTAAGATCGCGGAAAAACATACGCTAGCTGCTGGTTCAAGTACCTGGAACCTTTCTTGGGGGGGAGGATTTTTAAGTAATGTTATCAAGGTCTCAGCGGGTTGGTACCACACATTGGCCCTCTTGGCGGATGGAACCGTAAAAGCTTGGGGGCAGAATACCTACGGGCAATTAGGCGATGGAACGATCGATAACCGTGCGACGCCGGTTTCTGTTTCCGGTCTTTCTAATGTTACGGACATCGCAGCCGGAGGCTACCATTCTTTGGCTGTTTTAGCAGACGGGACCGCTCGGGCATGGGGGAATGCGGATGCCGGGCAGTTGGGTAATGGAGTTTCCTATCCTTATTTTGGAGGAGTGCCTAGTTCAACTGGAAATTATAATTTTCTTACCCCTATTGTTATCTCAGGCCTCTCGGGTGTAGCGCATGTTGCTGCGGGGTATATTCATTCCATAGCGCTTTTGGCAGACGGGACGGTCAAAACATGGGGGTATAACAATTGCGGACAGTTAGGTGATGGAACCATTATTGGACGCTCTACACCTATAACTCTTGCGACCCTCTCTGGAGTTACGGCGATCGCAGCCGGAACATATCATTCACTGGCCCTTCTGGATAATGGAACCGTCAAAACATGGGGCGGAACTTATATGAGTGGATCAACCCCAACAGCTGTTCCGGATCTTTCAGGAGTTGCAGCCATTTCTGCGGGAGCAGGTTTTTCTTTGGCGCTTCTTAATGACGGAACGGTTAAAGCTTGGGGAAGTAATAGTAATGGCCAATTGGGAGACGGAACTCGAAACGATTCTGCAACGCCTATCTTTGTCCCGGGGTTGTCGGGAGTTACTTCCATCGCCTCCGGCGGAGCGTATTCTTTGGCCCTTTTAGAGGATGGGACTTTAATGGGATGGGGAAATGGCTATTTTAGCGGCTCAACTCCGGCGGCAATTTCAGGTGTTTCCGAAATATTTGCTATTTCAGTATCAGGGAGCAATTATTCGGGAAGTGGTTACAAAATGGCTGTTTTGAATGATGGAACTATACGGGCATGGGGGAGTGGCTTGCTGGGGAATAATTCTGCAAGCGGAAGTTCAACTCCTGTTGCAGTTGTAACTGGGCTTGGTGGAGTGACCTTAACGGATATTGCGAAGATCGTTGCCGGCGTTTCTCACACACTAGCGCTTGACTCAACGGGATTAGTTTATTCTTGGGGGTCAAACGGTTTTGGGCAATTAGGAGACGGAACGACCACAAGCCGTCTCAGTGCGGTTTCTGTTCTTGATTTGTCAGGGGTCACGGATATTGCGGCCGGAGAATACCATTCCCTGGCTCTTTTAGGTGATGGGACCGTCAAATCCTGGGGATTTAATTATTCGGGTCAATTAGGGGATGGAACGACTATAAGTCGTGCAACTCCGGTTTCTGTTCTAGATCTTTGGGGGGTTCAAAGCATTGCGGCCGGGAAAATACATTCCCTGGCTCTTCTTAATGACGGTACGGTCAAAGCATGGGGGTATAATGGGTACGGACAACTGGGAGATGGAACAACTAACAATCGTTTGACGCCGGTTTTTGTTCTGGATCCTTCTGATCCTTCAGGCCTTCTTTCTCATGTTACAGCTATTTCGGCAGGCGGCTCATTTTACTTTGGTGGTGCACCAGCCACTTTTCTGAGCGCCGGCCATTCTCTAGCTCTTTTAGAAGACGGAACCATGAAGGCTTGGGGGAACAACGGGTTTGGCCAATTAGGGGACGGAACGACCATCGATCGATTGATGCCGGTTTTTGTTTTGGATCCTTCAGACCCATCCGGGCTTCTTTCGAATGTTTCTGTGATTGCGGCAGGGGCATCTCATTCTTTAGCGCTCTTGAATGACGGAACGGTGAGAGCGTGGGGGTTTAACGGCTATGGAGAGCTTGGAGATGGGACGAATATTAACCGCTCAACGCCTGTGAGCGTTCTTGGCCTTTCTGGAGTTGTGGATATCTCAGCGGGCAAAACGTGGAATGGCGATAACAACACACATTTGTATTCTTCGCATTCCCTCGCTTTGTTGAGCAATGGGACTGTAAAAACTTGGGGAATGAATGATGTGGGGCAATTGGGAGATGGAACGACAAGCAACCGCTCTACGCCGGTTACTGTTACCGGTCTTTCAGGGGTTTCTGATATTTTAGGCGGAGGAGGCTATTCTTTAGCTCTGATGAACGACGGAACCTTGAAGGGTTGGGGGATAAATGCGTCTGGTCAATTGGGGAACAATTCGATCGACAATAGTTTAACGCCTGTCTATGCGGTTACGCTTTCACATGCTCCATTTACGATCGAAGGGGAGTTTGATGCTCAAAACTCTACTTTTGAATATTCCGGTATTTATGCTTTTGGCTACAGGATCCAGCAAGTGGTCACGGATACTAATTATTACAATTTAACTTTAGCCGGGATGCTGGGGGATTATATTTTTAGAGGGGCTGAGGCGGCTATCCAGAATCTGCAGGGCGTGACCGGAGGGCAGTTATCGGTCCTTCATGAAGAAAAACCCGGACCTCGGGTCGATCTTGAACAGACGAGGCGCGAACTTCAACAGCAAGATCAGAATTACCAGCAGTTCATCAAGATGATGAGCGGAGAGAATGTGTTGTTCTCGCCGGATGTTTTTCTCCGGTTCTTTTCTCCGGAAATGGCGACCAATTTCGAAACGAATGTGACCGTTCTGGATGGGGCTGTTTATGTGATCAATCGTATGAATGAAATGAATCTTTTAGTCCCCGGGCAGGAAATCCGAGTCGATTTTAAAATACCAACACCACCTTCCGTACCATCAACGCCGGTTTCTACGCCGCCTGTAGTACCATCCACTCCGGCAGCTGTTTCGGAACCTCCGGCAGAAGCAATCCCAATGTCTTCTGCTCAAGAAAATCTTTGGAAACCTGAGACGTTAGTGGCGAAACAGCCGGAAGTTTCATCGGAAAAGACGATCGATTCAGAAGCTCAATATGCGATCCTCAAAGATCCGGATCAGAACGTTTTTATTAAAACCCCTCAGAAAGATTGGCAGCCTGCGACCGACGGGATGATCCTTGTTCCTGGGGATATAGTGCGGACTGAAAAAGGGGCAAAAGTGAATGTCCTTTTAGATGAAGGAAAAGTGGGAACTGTTGAGATCAAAGAAGGGAGCCTCTTGAGGATCAATAAAGCAGAAACCAACACTCAGACCGGAGATAAAACCACTCTTTTGGATATTGCTTTGGGACAGATCCTTGTTCATGCGCAACCTTTGAAAGGGGATTCCAAATTTGAGGTCCGGACCCCGACAGCTTTAAGCGGTGTCCGCGGGACCGTATTTGAAGTCCGAGTTGACGAAAAAGTAAAAGCCTGATCCAAGTATCCTCCAATCAGCTAATTCATTCATTGGCAAGGCCTATCTTCCTGACTATAATAAAACCCACTAACAACCAATGAAATCAAGGGGGGAATTATGAAAAAAGGTCTAATCATTGCATTGATTATTATTGCGGTGGTTGTCGGATTAGGGTTTCTTGTTTTTAGCGGTGTTTATAATAATCTTGTGACTAAAGAAGAAGGGGTAAACAGCGCTTGGGCTCAAGTTGAAAACGTTTACCAAAGACGTCTGGATCTTGTCCCGAACCTTGTGGAAACGGTTAAAGGTTATGCGGCCCATGAAAAGGAAACGCTCCAGAATGTTGTGAATGCGCGCTCTAAGGTTACCCAAATGGGGATTTCGCCCGCGATCATTAATGACCCTGCTCAATTGGCAAAGTTCCAGGAAGCTCAGACCGCTTTGACCTCGGCTCTAAGTCGCCTGCTCGTAGTCGTTGAAAAATATCCTGATCTTAAAGCGAGTCAGAATTTCTTAATGCTTCAGACCCAATTAGAAGGAACGGAAAACCGGATCACGGTCGAACGCCGTCGTTTCAACGAAGCGGCTCAGGATTTTAATGCCTTCAGACGCCGTTTCCCGAATGTGATCGTTGCCAATCTGATAGGTTTTAAGAATAAGGCCTATTTCCAAGCCGATCAGGATGCCAAGACAGCTCCGCAAGTGAAGTTCTAGAAAATGCGAAAGCTGTTTTCCTGTTTTTTTTCGGTTCTTGCTGTTTGCCTTTTTGTTATTTTGCCTTCGGCAAAAGCGCTCCAGATCCCTAAAAGCCCGGACGGTTATGTAACAGATCGCGCCGGGCTTTTATCTTCTTCCGCAAAAGCCGATCTCGAAGCCCTTCTCCGTTCCTTTGAGGAAAAAACATCTAATCAAGTGGTGGTCGCTATTTTCCCTTCACTGGAAAGCGAATCTTTGGAGGATTTTTCGATCCGGCTTGCTGAGACTTGGAAGATCGGGCAAAAAGGAAGGGATAACGGAGTGATCTTCCTGATCTTTCCTCAAGACCGTCAAATGCGCATTGAAGTCGGATATGGCCTGGAAGGAGTTCTGACCGATGCGGTGTCCGGACAGATCATCAGGCAAATCGTTGCCCCCTATTTTCGCAAAGGGGATTATGAGGGCGGTATCAGCGCAGGTGTTAACGCGATCTTCCAAGCAACTCAAGGTGAATTTAAAGCTATCCCCGGGAAAGATTCCGCAAATGATTTTGCAAAGATCCTGATCCTGTTGATGGTCCTCTTTTTCCTTCATTTTTGGATCCGAATGAATGCCTTTGGGATCCGGGGAGGAAGCGGATATTACAGCGGTGGAGGTTTTAGAAGCCGCGGTTTTGGTGGAGGAGGGTTCAGCGGTGGCGGGGGTGGTTTTGGAGGCGGCGGGGCATCCGGGAGATGGTGAAAAAATGAGAATAAAATACCCTATGTTTTTCTTCTCCAAAAAAGAACAAGAGCGGATCCTTTCCGCGATCCGGGAGGCTGAAAAAAACACCTCGGGCGAGATCCGGGTCCACTTAGAATCCAAGGCTCGTGGGAATATTTTCAGCCATGCTCAAAAAGTTTTTCATAAGATCGGGATGACGCATACTGAACAACGGAATGGCGTTCTTGTTTTTCTTGCGATCCAGGATAAACAATTCGCAGTGCTGGGGGATACGGGCATTAATGAAAAAGTGCCGGAAGGTTTTTGGAATGATGTGGCGGAGATCATGCGGATACATTTTAAACGTGGACAATTCGCGGAAGGCATCTCTGAAGCGGTCCTGCGCATCGGTTTGAAGCTGAAAGAATATTTTCCGTATCAAAAGCACGATAAGAATGAGATCTCCGATAATATTTCCTATTGATCAAAACGGTCTATTTCTTCATGGATATTCATAGCTCTTGGGAAAAAGCCCTGAAACACACCGAGGTCATTCGCCCTCGGGTCCAGTCTCTGCAGACTTTTGAGACCACTCAGATCCCTTATATCTTTCTGGCAGAATCTGCGATCCATCACGGAGATACGATTGTGCGCAAAGGCGAGGTTGGCGTGGATAAGCCCTCGATCATTTTACCGCCGTACCTGCCTCAGTTCGAAGGGTTCGATTTTAAAGAGGATCTCAAAGGGGCCGAAGATTATTTGACGACTTTTCTTTTGGTCCGAGGGATTCGCTTCCCTTCGATGAAATATGAGAATAAAATATCTTCCTTGGATATTCGCGAAGAAAAACTTCCGAAGGCTATTGAATTTTTCTCACACCAGCTCCAGAAGCAGGAGAATGTTTCGACCGGCCTTGTGGTCGGGCCTGAGGATTGCTGGCAGTTTTCGTTATTGATCTTTGTCTGCGGGCAAGTGATCCGGTCTGCCGAAGGGGATATCCGTAAGATTTTTGACCGTTTCCGTCAGGAAGGGCATGATTAAGAAAAAGGAAAAGGGGTTTTGTGAAAACAGATTATAATTCTTTTTTGGCCTCACCGACAGCCAAGCAGTGGAAGAAAATCGGTGCCAGGCGCCGGGCGGGAGTGGCCACGCCGCTTTTTTCCATTTATTCGGAGAAGAGTATCGGGATCGGAGAGATCCCGGACTTGAAGCTTCTTGTGGACTGGTGCCGGCAGGCGGGTCTTTCGATCATTCAGCTCCTTCCTTTAAATGACGTCGGTTTTGAATTCCGGCCTTATGATGCCCAAAGCAGTATGGCGCTTGATCCCATGTACCTTTCTCTCGAGCGCCTGACCGGCTGCGATCTGAAGGTTTTTCATGATGATATGATCTTTCTCCGCCGCCAATTTCCCATAGATAAAAAGCATGTGGATTATGGGATCAAAAAAGCGAAGCTGGAACTGCTTTGGAAAGTTTTTCAGCATAAAACGACCGAAAAAGAAGCTCATGCTTTTACGGCCTTTCTTAAGAAAAATAAGGGATGGATCCAAGATTACGCCTTGTATAAGGTTATGAAAGAGGTCCACAACTATAAAGGTTGGATGGATTGGCCTCTGGTTTATAAAGTACGCGAAAAGGAAGCTCTTAAAAAATTTCTTAAAAGCCATAAAGAACAGATCCTTTTTCAGCAATGGCTTCAGTGGCAGTTATTCCTTCAAATGACGGATGCAAAGAAATATGCTGCTAAGGCCGGTGTGTTTTTGATGGGAGACATTCCTTTTCTAGTTTCTCGCGACAGTGCGGATGTTTGGGCGCATCAAGAATATTTTAAATTAGACCTTTCTTCGGGAGCCCCGCCCGATCTTTATTTTTCAAAAGGACAGAGGTGGGGCATGCCGCCTTACCATTGGGAGAATATTGCTTCGGATGATTATGAGTATTTGATCCAAAAACTCCAGTATGCGGAGTGTTTCTTTGATCTTTACCGGATCGATCATTTTGTCGGGATGTTCCGGCTTTGGACGATCCGTCTGGATGAGCCTTCGGAAAATGCCGGAATGAACGGAAGTTTTGACCCCCGGGATGAAAAATTGTGGAAAGAGCACGGCGAAAAACTTTTGGCCGTCATGCTTGCAAATACCGATATGCTTCCTTGCGCCGAAGATCTGGGAGTCGTCCCTAAATGTTCCTATGAGATCCTTGCTGACTACAAGATCCCCGGCTCGGATGTGCAGCGGTGGGTCAGACATTGGGATAAGGATTATTCCTTTAAAGAAGGGAGTGGATATCGCGAGAATTCAATGGCTATGCTTTCCACGCACGATACATCCCCGTTCGGCGCTTGGTGGGAAAATGAGATCGGCACGGTTGATGAATGGTTTTTTAAGAAAAAATGTTATGAAACAGGGATTGATTTTGAGGCGGTAAAACATCGTTTGTTCGATCTGGAAAGCTCAAAATACGGGAGACTCCAATGGAAAGAGGACCTGCAAAGCATAGACCAGCTTTTGGACATCCTGAAACGGAACCGTCATGAAGCTTGGCCTTTGGTGGATGCCTATTTAAGTTCTTCCCGGGAACGGAAACAGTATTGGGATTTTCTGGGTCTTGAAGGTATGCCTCGGCGAAGAGCTTCAGCTCGATTGGTGGAATTAGCGCTTCAAAAAATCAATGAAACGGATTCTGTTTTCAGTTTGCAGTTATTGCAGGATTGGCTTTCCTTGGCGGAATTCAAAGGATTTTCTTCTTGGGACTTTCGGATCAATGTTCCGGGGACAATGGATGCTAAGAACTGGTCGCTCATGGTGCCATACTCTCTAGAGGAAATGATGCATTTAACAATGAATGGAATGATCCAAAAGATCATGTTAAGCAGTAAGAGGGTTTAAGACCGGAGGCTTTATTGATATGAAAGCAAAATATTATTCAGTGATCCTGGGAATTTTTTTAGTGTTCATTTTAGTGGGCGCCGTGATGATCTATAAAATGACTCGTTCTTGGGATGTCATTGAAGCGCGAGGGATCGGCCAGGTGAATCCTTATAGCGCTAGCGGCAAAACCCAGGGGCCGGATTCGGCTCCGGTTAAGATCTTGGAATACAGTGATTTTGAATGTCCAGGATGCGCCGGATCTCAGGAAGTGATCCGGGATATTTTTAAAAAGTTCCCCAACCAGATCCAGATCACTTTTCGCCATTTTCCTTTGACCATGCATCGATTGTCGCCTTATGCGCATCAGGCGGCGGAGTGTGCAGCCCGGCAGAACAGATTCTGGCCGTACCAGGACCTGCTTTTTCATGAACAGCGGGTTTGGGCTAAAACGCCGGACCCTACGGGTTATTTTTTGCAATATGCCCAAAATGCGGGTCTGGATATGAATGCTTTTACAATATGCATGGCGGATGCTGAAGTGACCCAAGCTATTTATACCGAAAAACAGGAAGGTTCTGCGGCCCAGATCAATTCCACGCCCACATTCATTATCGGAAAAGAACGGTTTGTAGGGCCGACCGAGCTGAAGGAGCAAGGGATCCCGTTGATCGAGCGCATTCTAAAAGGAATGACGCAGACCGGAGGGATAAAAACTGAGCCTGAGAATACGGTGAAGGAGATGCCTGAGAGCTTTCCCGTGCCTTTAAATACGGATACTAATAAGAAGACCGATAGTCCCAAAGAAGGGCAGAAGGAAAACTAAAGTGGCGAACAGAACGGTTTGGTTGATGATTGCCGGCCGCATTTTTTTAGGGCTCGTTTTTGCCTATTCGGGCTTGACCAAGCTCATTGAGCCTGTGGAGAATTTCCGCGGAGCGATCACCTCTTACCAAGTGATCCCGTATGTTTTGGTCCCCCTGATCGCGATGGTTATCCCTTGGATGGAGTTCCTTTTTGGAGCCTTTATGATTTTAGGTTATTTACCCCGCCTGAGCGCGTTTGTTCTCGCCTTGATGTCCTTAAGTTTCATAGCTCTCATTGTCTTCACAACGATTCTCCATGGGAAAGTCCCGGAAGATTGTGGCTGTTTCGGAGAGGGGGCCCTTTTTCATTTGTCACCTCTTCAAGTGGTTTTCCTGGACATTCTCAATCTCGCCATCGGGATCAAACTTTTCTTGAAAACGACCCATCCTTGGAGTTTGGATTCCCTTCTTAAGTCATCCTCAAAGTTTCCCCAATAGATATAGAATCTCTATTTCAATTTTAAAATAGAGCTCTAAAACGTAGAATCAATATTTAGAGCATTTATATAGATTAAAAAAGCTATAATTTGATATAAACGCTATATTTTGCTATAAGAAATATTTACTAAAGACATTGAAAAAGTTTATTTAAGACGTTAGCCTTAATTTTAGGTAATCAAGCTACCTAATCAGAGGAGAATTTACATTGCAATATTATGCGATGAAAAATAAAAAACATTTAGAGCTCATAAATCAGCCTGGTTGTATTACCCGACGTTCTTATCTTGCCGAAGAATTTCAACGAATTTACCCGATCACACTTATCTTTTCTGAAATGATATTTTTGTGCCTTACGTTGATTTTTAAAAAAATTCAGATAACTTCACAGGAGGAAACGCAGCCATGACAAACCCAAGACCCAATAAAATCATTGCCGCCTTTGCGGCGCTCAGCTTGGTATTTTTGCAGGTTGTCCCTGCAGGATGGTCTGCGACTCCTCTTGTGGATGATCTCCAAGGGAGGGGTGTGTCCGATTCCGCTACGGCTTTAACAAAGCCTGTTAGTGAAACGCAGGCGCAGTCTCCCGCAAATCCTCAACCGGCGAATTCGCGCAATACGTCCATTGATTTTATGCTGCAAGGGAATTCCGCGGTCATTTCTCCTTCTGCAGGGTCTGAAGAAAACACTGCAAATGCCACTAAACCAGAACCCGTCGAGCTGGGTGAAGTGATCAAACCTGAAGTGAAAGACCCTGTTCTCGATCAGCCGGATGTGGTCAAACCTGAAGTGAAAGACCCTATTCTGGATAAACCGGATCCAGTTGAACGTCCGGTGGTTTATCCTCCTGCAATTCAAGAATATCTCGATGCGCTGCAAGCGGTCTTTGGACCGCAGGGTTTCCAAGTGACGGTTTCTATTATCAAGCGCCGGCCGCCGGTTTATGTATTTTCGATCAATGATATCAAAGATAACGGGACCCCTCAGGGCACCCTGCAATCGATCACTTTTAATGCTTCGCTGAATCCGAAAAACGGAGCTCTGCAGATCAATACCGCTTCCCTGAACGCTCAATATTACGGTGTTACTCTCGACCAAAAACAGGTTCAGTCCCTTCTTTCGGTTTTTTACCGTCCGATCCGGATCTCCAATACTACTTCGGTTAATGCCGCTCAGTTAGCTTTAGCCCGTGCCATGGGAGAAATGGCAAAAGTCCAGATCCGTAAAACTGAGTCTGACGGTACGATTCACTACAATTACCAAGGTTATGTTTGGACGTTGAAACCCGGGGCCCGCGTACCCATTAAAGGTTATCCGGTAGCGGTCCAGGATCATATTGAAACGCTTCAGGCTCAATTAGGCGAAGGATTTAAAGTCGGTGCCACTCGCTTGAGAGACGGAACTTATCAGATCACAGTTGTGGACACCAAGATGTATCCGGCCGTGATGCCGGACCCAAAGACCGGACTCCTGCAGCAGATGACTTACCGTATTGATGCTAAAGGAGTGATCCGGGAAGGAAGCCTTAAGGCTACTTATTACAATGTAGCCGGAGTCGATGCCAATATTCTTTTTGAAGCGTTGAAGACGATGAAGGTTGGGAATCCAGAACGCGGCAAAATTGTGAGTGATATAGAAGCTTTAAAGCGGATGACAGTTGCGAATGTGTTGGATGTGGATACGGACGGAACGATCCATTTTCAGTTTGAAGGCAACTATTACAAGACCCATCGCGATGAAACCGGCAAAGTGATCGTTGAGCAGGATGCGCCTCCGGCCGTCCGGGATTATGTCGAACAGCTTCAGAATCAGCTCGGTAGCGGTTTTCATGTAAATCTCGTTATCTCCACGCAATATGTTAAATGTCTCAGAGGACCTTGTCCGCCGGTAATGCGTTATACCGTTGTTGTGGAAGATGCAAAGGTTTATGCCCAGGCACCTACAACGGGGCTTCAATCCATGAGCTATAGGATTTCTGCGGACGGGAAGATCATCGATAGTACGGTTTCTGCTACATATTACAGCGCAAATGGGAATCTTAAAGTCGATGGAACGCTTCTTTATCAAGGACTTCTTCAAATTACCAGTGATCCTGTTTATCTTATGGCTACAGGGATCCATATCCGGAAAGTCGATGAGAACGGAGCGATCTATTTTGAACATAAGAACTATGTTTGGAAAGTTTCCCGCGATGAAACCGGGGCTGTAAAACTCGAACAAGGACTTCCTGTCCCGGTCCAGGATCTGGTCGATCAGCTTACCGCTGAAATGCCAGGATATAGCGTTCTTGTGAAGCCTTATTATGATCGTAGACCTATTTATTGCAAAACAGGAGATTGTGGCCGGCCCGGCGTCCTCTACTATTCTGTTTCTATTATTTATAGTGGCGCTGAAGGACTGGAAACAGGAGATTTGAGTTCTAT
>CAYQTU010000037.1:0-12440 GCA_964420575.1 uncultured bacterium | reverse complement strand
TGATCGAAACCCCTGACCATCCATAAGAGCCGAACGATGATCCGATCCGGTTTTTGGGTTTAAGTCCTTTAAGAAATTCGAGGAAAGCGACCATATTCGGCAAGAGCCCGCTGTCATGGTTTGAGGAACCGATCAAATACCCTTTAGCTTCAAACATCGCATAAATGACTTCCGTACGGTCTGAAGCGGCCATATCAAAAAGCTTCACTGAAACCCCGGCGTCCGTGATCCCGCGAACGATCTCACGGGCCATCTTTTCTGTTGAGCCCCACATGGTTTCATAAACAACAACAACCTTAGGTTGTGTGACATTAGCCGCCCAGCGTTTATAAGCAGAAAGGATCTGCCCCGGATCTTTGCGCCAGCTGATCCCATGCCCTGTCGCGATCATTTTGATCAGCATTCGAAGTTGTTCGATCTCGTCCAATTTTTTAGCGATCAAATGACTGAACGGCCAAAGGATATTGGCATAATATTTAGCGGCTTCTTCCATCAAGATCTCGTTAGGCACCTCGTCATCAAAATGCTCACTTGCGGCATAATGCTGGCCAAACCCATCGTTAGAGAAAAGGATCTGGTCCTCGATCAGATAAGTGAACATGCTGTCCGGCCAATGAATCATGGGGGCTTCAAGGAAGGTCAAGGTCCGCTTACCCAGCTTGACTTTGTCGCCCGTTTTCACGACCTGAAAATCCCATTGCCCGTGATAATTCTGTTCCAGTCCCGTTTGGCATTTTGCTGTCCCGAAGATCTTCGCCTTTGGGCAAAGTTTCAACAACGCCGGTAAAGCACCGGAGTGATCGGTTTCCACATGATTGGCAACAATATAATCGATCTTTTCGGGTGGAATGACCTCGCGGATCCTTGTGATCAGCTCATCTGCAAAAGGCCCAAAAACCGTATCGATAAGAGTGACCTTCTCATCAACGATCAAATAAGCGTTATAAGATGTGCCGCGTTTCGTTGCATAGGTGTGCCCATGAAAATGACGCGCATTCCAATCGACTACGCCAACTGAATAAATCTCTGGGGCTATTTTATAAACGGCCATAAAGGTTCTTTTATTTCCTCTGAGCGAGACGGCTATCTAAGATCAAGAGGGATTTGCCGTCTTTTCCGCCGATCTCGAGTTTTTGAAGGATATCCGCAACACTCGCTTCTTCTTCAACCTGCTCGGTAATGAACCATTGCAATAAAGCTTCAGTAGCATAATCGTTTTCTTTTTTCGCTAAAGTGGCAAGGGCGTGGATCGAAGCGGTCACTTCTTTTTCATGTTCTAAGGTTTCTTCAAAAAGCGCGGCCGCGGACTTAAAGGTTTTAGGCGGAGCAGCGATCTCGCTTAAGACGACCCGTCCTCCTTGTTCATTGATATAGTTAAAAAATTTTGTCGCATGACCGATCTCTTCCCCGGCCTGGGCCTGAAACCAATGTGCGCATCCTCCTAAACCCACGGATGCCGCATAAGCGGCCATTGAAACATAAAGATATGCGGAATAGATTTCCTTATTGATCTGTTGGTTGATCGCTTTGTTCATTTTTTCGCTGATCATGCTTTTTTCTCTCCTTTTTTTAAGAATAACAGTACATTGTCCATCACAGCACCCGTATTAGCGCTCAAGACATGCCGGACATAACGCCCAAGCCATCCTCCGGTTACTTTAGGCACAAAGGGCTTGAGTTTTGCCATCCTTTTTTTGATCTCTTGAGCTGAAAGGTCCAGATTAAGCGTCCGTTTTTCAGCATCAATCACAATAAAATCCCCGTCCCGGATCACGGCAATAGGCCCGCCGGCTGCAGCTTCGGGTGAAATATGTCCGATACAAAGCCCGCGAGTGCCTCCGGAAAAGCGGCCGTCTGTAATCAGTGCCGCCTTAATCCCGCGCCCCTTAAGCGCAGAAGTCGGCGAAAGCATCTCCTGCATCCCGGGACCGCCCTTCGGCCCTTCATACCGGATGACCACTACATCTCCGTCGAGGACTTTTCCTTTTAAAATAGCTTCCAAGGCCTCTTCTTGTGAAGAATAACATTTGGCACGACCACGGAATTGCATCATGTTTTTCTCCACACCCGCGGTCTTGACCACAGCCCCCTCAGGGGCGATATTTCCATAAAGAATTGCAAGTCCACCTTCCTTGAGAAAGACCTCTTTCCCCGTGCGGATCACGTCTCCATCCGCTTCCGGAGCCTTTTCGACCATGTCCCGCAAAATTCCCGTACATGTTTTGAGATCCAGATTAAGCGGCGTTCCCCCTTCCTTGATTACGGCTTTGAGAATGGCTGCAATGCCCCCTACACGATGAACATCTTCAATATGCACCTCCGGCCGCGAAGGAGAAACTTTACAGACAGTAGGGGTTTTTTGGGCAAGCTGATTGATCCGTTCAAGCGGATAATCAATACCCGCTTCAGATGCCAAAGCCAGAGTATGCAGTATGGTATTGGTCGACCCGCCCATAGCCAGGTCCAAAATAAATGCATTATCGATGGATGCTTTGCTCACAATATCAAGGGGGCGGATCTTATGCTTTAAGACATACTCCAAAGTGTCGGCGGCTTTTTCAACGAGACGGATACGCTCGGGGTTAATGGCCCAAGTCATTTTCGAACGGTCGACCCAAACCGCCGCAGGGATCGTTCCGTTCCCGGGCTGGGCTAAACCGATCGCTTCTGCCAAACAATTCATGGAATTGGCCGTGAACATCCCGGCACAGCTTCCGCAAGTCCGGCAAGCCGCATTGGCCATTTCTTCAAGCTGACCGGATGATATTTTCCCTGCGGCTTCACTGCCTACGCCTTCAAAGACTGTGATCAAATCAGTATTGTTTTTCCCGGCAAGCATGGGCCCGCCACTGACATAAACCGAAGGGATATTCAGCCGGACCATCGCATTCAACATCCCCGGAATGATCTTGTCGCAATTTCCGATCCCAATCCAACCGTCACAAGGATGGGCCCCGATGATGCTTTCGATCTGATCGGCAATGAGTTCTCTGGAAGGAAGCGAATACTTCATTCCAAAATGCCCCATGGCAATACCGTCGCAGATCGCTGCGCCGACATTCGCATACCAGACGTTATAGCCTTTTGCCTTCAAAGCAGCGACAAGCTTTTCTCCAAGAACGTTCAGATGAACATGCCCCGGGATGTGGGTCGTATAGGAATTGATCACGGTCACAAACGGTTTGCTGCGGTCTGAAATGTCCGCAAGCGTCCCTGTTGCAACCATGAGCCCAGCCGCTGGGAGCATCTGCTTTCCCTCAGCCACCACACGGCTTCCGTATTTTTGAATGGCTTCAATGCCTGGATTGATTGCTTTTTTCATTGGGGTCTCCGAAAGTACAGTATCATACTTTTTTTTAAGTCCCCTGGCAACGGGGACATCACTCCTTGGGACTGAATAAATCGGTTTCTTTGCCTCGACGTTTTTCTGTAGATTTTACACAAAAAGGATTGCTCTTCTGCCTTTTCGCTTCATAAACACTACGTATTTTGATCGTTTCTCCGCAAATCCGGCAAAAGATTTGAGTGATCGTTTCAAGGTCCAAAGGCGATAAAGGGGTCACCCCGCAAGACCGCAGAGGGGTATTGATCTCTACTTCGTCAGGGCGGATCTCAGCGGCAAGTTGTGCGATCTCTAAGGCATTCTTCTGATTCGATTTAACGAACATGACCTGAAGCGATAGCTTTCCCTGATAAACTCGGCGGAACATCTTAAGCCCCTCTAAAACACTTTCCCAGGAAAGATCAGGCATGGGCTGGTTGACTTTTTTAAAAGAAGCTTCTGACGCCGCATCCAACTTTGCAACCACAAGATCAGCCAATAAAAGATCCTCTTGAACATCACGCCGGTCAATGAGAGAGGCATTAGTGATCACGGCTATTTTTTCGGAGCGAATGGTTTTTACAGCATAGATCATTTCGCCAAGATTTTTCGCCAAGGTCGGTTCACCGTTCCCGGCAAAGGTAATATAATCAATTTCCACTTTCGGCAACTGCCGGAGCTCTTGGATCAAGGCTTCCGTAGGGACAAAAACTTCGCGCTCAGCGGGAAAAACCTCGGTCTTTCCAGCTTGGCAATAAACGCAGTCAAAACTGCAAACCTTCTGGAAAGATGAGATCGGATCGATCCCAAGGGACTTGCCCAGCCTCCAGGAGGAAACAGGCCCATAAATATACTTGTATTTTGACGCTTCCATCACAACCTCTATTTTATAGAAAAACCCCCGCGGCATTTCTCCGAGGGGGTTTTCCAGAGAGCGATATACTACACCATTGAATCCGTTAATATCAAACGGATTTCCAGGAGTTTGACGCCCCGTCCAGGAGGATACCTGAACGGGCCGTCCGGCTCAGACCTTGGCGCCACCCAGGATCGCGTTCAGGTCCTCTTTGGCCGTGGTCACCGGTTTGATATTGAACTTTTCGACAAGAACGCTCAACACGTTCGGACTGACAAATGCCGGAAGCGACGGCCCGATCCGGATGTTCTGGATCCCGAGCGCCAGAAGGGTCAACAGGATACAAACGGCCTTCTGCTCATACCAGGACAGGACGAGTGAAAGCGGCAATTCGTTCACCCCGCAACCAAAAGCTTTTGCGAGGGCAACCGCCACCTGGATCGCCGAATAGGCGTCATTACACTGCCCCATATCAAGAAGCCTCGGAATCCCGCCGATGTCCCCGAACTCAAGCTTATTGAAACGGTATTTACCGCAAGCGAGCGTCAGGATCACGGTATCCTTCGGCGCTTCCTGGGCGAAATCCGTGTAGTAATTCCTTCCGGGCTTCGCGCCATCGCAGCCACCCACGAGGAAGAAATGCTTGATCTGCCCCGCTTTCACCGCCGCAATGACCTTATCCGCAACCCCGAGCACGGCGTGATGGCCGAAACCCACCACGATGTTCTTCGCCGGAACACCTTCCTTGAAACCGCCGGTTTCAATGGCCTTCTGGATCACGGCTGAAAAATCCTTCTTCCCGTTCACCGCGGGGATATGCTTGACCCCCGGCCAGGCCACAAGTCCCGTCGTGAAGATACGGTCTTTGTAGGTATCGCGCGGGCTTTGGATGCAGTTGGTGGTCATGAGGATCGCGCCGGGGAAAGCGTCGAACTCCTTGGCCTGGTCCTGCCACGCGCCGCCGTAATTCGCGACCAGGTGTTTATATTTTTTAAGCCCCGGATATCCGTGCGCCGGCAGCATTTCCCCGTGCGTGTAGATATTGACGCCCTTCCCCTCGGTCTGCTGAAGCAACTGCTCCAGATCGAGGAGGTCATGACCCGAGACCAGGATCGCCGGACCTTTCTTCACGCCAAGCGACACGCCCGTCGGGACCGGATGTCCGAAATGGTCGGTATGCGCCTTGTCCAGAAGCTCCAAGCATTTCAGGTTCACCATCCCGAACTGCATGTTCAGTCCCACGAGACCATCCACGGTCAAGGAGTTATCGGTAAGCGCGCGCAACCCTTTATGGAAGAACGCGTTCACTTCCTCATCATCCCGGCCAAGCACATGCGCATGGTCCGCGTAGGCCGCCATGCCCTTGAGGCCGTAAAGCAAAAGCTCCCGAAGGCTTCGGATGTCTTCGTTCAGGCTTTTGTCCGAAAGGATCCCGACCTTGCGCCCTTGTTCCAAAAGCCCCGACAGGTCTACCGCCGGCTTCCAGAAAGCCGCCGCCGGTAATTCCCCGTCAAAATTGTCGGCAAATTTCGACTTATAGGCCTCCAGAAAGATCTTTTTGATCCGTTCTTTGATCTCATAGGCGCGACGCAGGACCTCCTGCATCCTCTGCGGGTCAAAATCGACATTCGTCACGGTCGTAAAAAGCCCTTCGACCACAAAAAGATCCGTTTCTTTGTCCCGCACATCCAGTTCACGCGCCAGATGCGCATAGACAGCGATCCCTTTTAAGGCATGGATCAAAAGGTCCTGAAGCGTCGCCACTTCCGGTGTCTTCCCGCACACGCCGAGATAATCGCAACCTTTCCCTTTGGCCGTTTGTTCGCATTGATAGCAGAACATGCTCATTTTATTTTTCTCCTTTTCGTTTTTTTATTTCGTTTTTTAAAACAATTTTTTCCACCGGTTTTAAAATCTATTTTTCCCTTCGCATTGCCGCCTATCGCGGGTCCGCAATAAAATCTTACCTGTCCGTATAACACACATCCTTTTTGAGCCGGGCAACAAGGCTTCTTCAATTTCCCACAGCGCTCCTCTTCAAGATGCGGACATCCCCAGCTCATCGATCAACCCCGGTTCGACACATCAAAATCCCCCGCAGGAGTTTCCGCAGGCCCGAGCCGCGCTGTCCGGGGAATGACAAGAACACGCCGGAAAACGCCGGGAAAGCTCTTGGGCCTTCCGGGGGTAATAATCAAGCGGCCTTTCCCGGGAGCTTTTTACCTCCTCCTCCCGGAACGCTTCCAGCAAACGCTCTTGTTCCTCGAGGCTCAAGGATTGGTTCGTCATCGCGAACAGGCAATGATCCTCTTTTTGAATATGTTCCCGGAGAAGAGGGACATAGGAACGGGCCGCCTTCACGAAATCCTTCAGCCCCTCGACATGTCCCTGTTCATAAACGGTGACCGCTTGCTCCATTTTGGCCACAAACTCACGGCCCATTTCATGTTCCGAAAGCATGACTCCGGTAGGCCCGCCCTCACGGGGCATCCCGTGAGCCTCCAGACAAGCGAAGAGATGCCGTTCTTCCTTGGCGTGATGAAAACGGTCCGCGAACATTCGGAAGAATTCGATCATATCGCGCGCCGCGCCACAATCGAGTTTCTTGCTTTTCTCATTCTGATCCGCCAACGTTTCGAGGGAGGAAAGCACCTGCTCAATGATCCGGTGTTCGTTCTCCAGTATTTCCGTGGCTCTCATAGACTTCATCCTTTCAATTTTTTCTTCTTCCCGCTCAAAAGGCCCCGCGTTCTTTTCTTCGCGAGTTTGGGTTTGTTCTTGATCGCGATCCGGAGCCCGGGGATCATTTTCGCGGCCACACTGACTGATTTCACGCCTTCCCGGATCAATTTCCGGGCATACACGGGATTGGCCGCCAGTTCCCCGCAAACCGAAAGCGGTTTCCGGTGTTTTTTCGCCGCATGCGCGACATGCCGGATCAGTTGCCAGAAGATCTTCCGGTCCGGATGATGGTCATACGCCACAAACTCATTATCGCGATCCACCGCAAACAAATACTGGATCAAATCGTTCGTGCCGATACTTCCGAAATCCGCCTCTTTCAGGATCTCTTCGGCATCCAGACAGGCCGAAGGGACTTCAAACATGAGACCGTGTTTGATCTCGCCTTGCGGGATATCCGCCGTCGCTTCTTCAAAGGCCCGTTTTAATTCCCGGAATTGTTCGATATCGATCACCATGGGGTACATCACATGGACATGTCCGTATTTTGAAACTCTCGCCAAGGCGCGCGCCTGGCTCTTGAAAAGATCGGGATGTGCCAGTAGAAGACGGCTTCCCCGAAGCCCCAAGGCGGGATTTTGTTCTTTTTCAAGTTTAAGGAAATCCGCGGTTTTGTCCCCTCCGAGATCGAGCATCCTGAAATAGACCGGTTTGTCTTTCATGATTTTCAGCACATCCCGATAAAGACTGTACTGCTCTGCTTCACTGAGAATCTTCCCCGCGGCAAAAAATTCGAACTCCGTACGGTAAAGCCCAATGCCTTCAGCTTTTTGTTCCGCAGCTTCCGGTGCTTTTTTTGCCAAGCTTAGGTTGGCAAGAACTTTAAATCCCGCAACCGGCTCTACGACATGGAGCTCCTCTGCCACCCTTTGGATCTCCGGATATTCGGCAAGCGTCTTTTTACTCGGCCAGATCACGACTTCCCCAGTGTCCCCGTTCACGAGGACCTCAGTCCCGCAGAAGATCATGTCATGGATCCCGGGGATCCCGCTCACGGCCGGGATCCTGAGCGCACGGGCTAGGATCGCCGCATGCGAGGCCACACCCCCGCGGTCCGTCACAAAACCCCGGATAAAATCGGTGTTCAGCTCCATCGTAAGGCTCGGCGTAAGCTCCTCGGCGATCACAATGCGGTTCTTCCCTTTCTGGCAAAAAGAATCGTTTTGACATTGGAAGGAAGGGTTCAAGTTCGCCAGGGCATCAAGCATCCGGCGTTTCACTTCCCCGATATCCGAAGCACGTTCACGGATATAGGCATTATCGAGCTCCGCTAATTGTCCTTCGAAAAAATCCAGGGAGCTAATGACGGCTTTTTCGGCATTGAAATTCTTGCTCCGGATATGGTCTGTGATCCGCTGGATCAGAGTAGGGTCTTCAAGGATCATTTTCTGCGCCGCAAAAATCTCGGCTTCGGCCTTTCCGACACGCTCTTCGACTTCTTTCATCAGGAGAGCCAACTTTTCCCGGACCATGGCAAGAGCCTTCCGGAACCGGTCACCTTCACTGCGCACTTCTTTCTCTGTGACATTCCCAACAGGAAGACTTACATGCCGTCTTTCGTTAAAAAGGCACACCCGGGCTACGGCGACTCCGGGGCTCAGAGGCAACCCTTTCAACCGAGTTTCAGTGGTATTAGGGACGATGGCCATAACTTTCCTTTTTTTGACTTGAGTGAGCACCCTTCCCGTTCCGGGTCAATGAGGCGATCGTGATCCCATGGAGGCGCTCTAAAACATCCTTTTCGATCGAATCGATCTCCCTTTTAAGCACGCAAGTGCTCCGATTCGGACAAAGTTTTCTTTTAAAAATGCATTCGTTCAATTGGATCGTATTTTGAAAGATCCGGATAAGATCCGTCAGCACGACTTTCTCCGCGGGACAAGCAAGCGAAAAACCGCCCCCTTGTCCTTTCGTGGAATGAAGTAACCCCTCCCCGCTCAAGGTTTGCAGGATCTTTCTCAAAAAAGGCCTGGGGATCTTCAGCGCTGAGACCATTTCCGTCACCGAAACGGCCTGCTTTTCCTGTTGGGCAATATAACAAAGGGCCCGCATCGCATAATCGGTATTCCGCGTGATCAGCTTCATATGTTGAATGATACCATTTTCGTATCATTTGTCAAGAAAATAAAAGGACGGGCCGCCCTCCCCTGGAAAGCAGCCCGCCCCCTTAATCTTGAGCCCGTCTAGACCAGACCTTGATCGATCATCGCATCAGCGACCTTCACAAATCCTGCGATATTGGCACCGTTGACATAATTAATATATTTAGCGTCTTCTTTGCCATATTTCACACAGTTTTCGTGGATCGAAACCATGATCCCGTGCAATTTTTCATCAACTTCTTTGCGAGACCAGCGCAAGCGCATGCTGTTCTGGCTCATTTCAAGACCTGAGGTCGCCACGCCACCCGCATTCGCCGCTTTGCCGGGGGCATAGAGGATCTTCGCTTTTTGGAACACCATGATTCCCTCGGGGGTGGTCGGCATATTCGCCCCTTCTCCGATCGCGATACACCCGTTTTTCACAAGGGCTTTTGCATCGCTTTCGTTGATCTCGTTCTGAGTCGCGCTCGGGAAAGCAGCATCGCATTCCACCTTCCATGGTTTTTGTCCGGCCACATACTCACATCCGAATTCATCGGCATACTCTTTAATACGGCCGCGGCGGACATTTTTAAGGTGCATGACAAATTCCAGCTTCTTTTCATCGATGCCTTTTTTGTCATAAATGTAACCGTCCGAATCCGACAAGGTCACAACTTTACCCCCTAATTGATTCAGTTTTTCAACGGTGTACTGGGCAACGTTCCCGGAACCGGAAACCACACAGGTCTTCCCCGCGAGGGACATTTTTCGCGTTTTCATCATTTCCTCGACAAAATAAACGCAGCCATAACCAGTCGCTTCAGGACGGATCAAACTCCCTCCCCAACCCAAGCCCTTTCCGGTCAAAACGCCGGTGAACTCATTGCGCAACCTCTTATACTGGCCAAACATAAAACCGATCTCGCGGCCGCCCACACCGATGTCCCCGGCCGGAACGTCCGTATCAGGACCGATGTGGCGGGAAAGTTCGGTCATAAAGCTTTGGCAGAATTTCATCACTTCGTTATCCGATTTTCCTTTAGGATCAAAATCCGAACCCCCTTTACCGCCGCCCATGGCAAGCGTGGTCAGGCTGTTCTTGAACACTTGTTCAAAAGCAAGGAATTTGAGAATGCCGAGATTAACGCTCGGATGGAACCGGATACCGCCTTTATACGGTCCGATCGCGCTGTTCATTTCAATGCGGAAACCGCGGTTCACCTGGATCTCGCCCCGATCATCCAGCCAAGGAACACGGAACATCAGGACCCGCTCCGGCTCAACGATCCTTTCCAGGATCTTTGTGTTTTTATATTTGGGATGTTTTTCAATGAACGGCGTCACAGACTCCACGACTTCGCGAACCGCTTGGTGGAACTCCTTCTCGCCGGGATTTCTTGCGGCCACTTTCTTCATAAACGCATTGATTTCTTTTTCGTACGAACTTTCCACTGTTTTAGCCATGGTTTATACCCCTTATGGAATTGACGGTTATCTTTCTGAAAATAGGAACTTTTTACAAAAAAAAATCCTTTTTGGCAAAAATACACGCCAAAAAGGACGTCATTATCCTTCATTACTGGATGAAAGGCATTGACGCGTTCAACTTCGAACGCTTCTCCGCCTCCCCTCCGCCAGATACATTCTTTGTATCCGACAAAGGGATTATAGCACGGGGCCTCTGATTTTCAACTTTGAACTTACTCCCGGCTGGATGAGAATTTCCGCATTTCTTCACCGAGCAAAATAGCCTCGGAAACCTCTTTCATGGTCTTCCGCTTGTCCATGCTGTATTTGCGGATAAGCTTATAAGCTCCTTGCTCGTTCAGATTTTCACGTTTCATCAAAACCCCTTTGGCCCGTTCGATCAACTTCCGGGCTTCCAGCTCTTCCTGGATCACTTGGGATTCAATCACTAATCTGAAGTTTTCGATCACGATCGCGGCCTGACCGGCTATGGATTTGATCATGCGGATCTCCCCGGCACTGAAATGATGTGGTTTTACCGTATAGCAATTCAAGACACCGATCACTTTCCCTTTAAAAATAAGCGGGACACTCAAAAGCGAACAAAGATTCTCCTTCCGGGCAATCGCTTGATTCACATAACGTTCATCTTTCCGAACATCAAGAGCGGTTAAAGGCTTTCCCGATTGGGCGACCTTTCCCGCGATCCCTTCTCCGAGTTTGACATTAGGTTTTTTGTTATAAAACTCACTGACCGACTGGGTCGCCTTAATAGCCAGTTCTCCTGCCGCATGATCGAGCAGCATCAGAGAACATATTTTAGAGTTCATAACCTCAGCGGTCACCGTCACGATCAATTTAAGGATCTCTTCAAGATAGAGATCCGAAGTGATCGCATCACTGATCCTGGCTAAAGCTTCGATGATCTGCTTGCTATTGGTTGACTTCATAAGCGAAGTTCTTTCTTTTTAACTTTATTTCAGTTTCTGAAGAGCTTTATTTTACCCGTTCCTCTTTAAGCGGTGAAATAAAATAATTTAGTGTTTTAGGCGATCGTACGCAATAAGGGCGCGTTTGCGCGCCATGCCATGATCCACGATCGGATACGGATAATCCTTCCCGAGTTTGACACCGGCTTTTAAAAGCACCTCTTGGGGAGCAAGCCACGGCTTATGGATCCAACAGGACGGAAGTTTCAAAAGCTCGGGAACCCAACGACGCACATATTCCCCTTCGGGATCGAACTTTTCCCCTTGAAGAACAGGATTGAATATTCTGAAATACGGCGCGGCGTCGGCCCCGCATCCGGCCACCCATTGCCAGCCAAAAGCATTATTGGCCCGATCGGCATCCACCAGCGTGTCCCAAAACCAATTCGCTCCTTCTTGCCACGGCTGTAACAGGTCTTTGACCAAAAAAGACGCTGCGATCATCCGGACGCGGTTATGCATCCAGCCTGTTCCCCACAGTTCGCGCATCCCGGCATCCACGATCGGGAAACCTGTTCTCCCTTGCTGCCATTGTTTGAGAGCAGTTTTATTTCGGTGCCATGAAAAATCCGAGAATTCTTTGCGCAAAGGCTGCTCTGCCATAAAAGGAAAATGATATAAAAGATAATGTGCGAATTCGCGCCATATCAACTGGCGTAAAAAAGCCTCTCCTTCCCGCAAAAGACCTTTTTGCCGGTAACGGTGAAGATGCTCTCGGAGATCATGCCCTATTCTTCGGATACTGATTTCACCCAAATGGAGATGCGGCGAAAGTTTCGATGTGCCTTCCATAAAGGGCTTGTCACGGTCTTTGGAATAACCAGCGAGTTTCTGTCCGAGAAACTTTTTCCATGCTTTACTCGCGCCTTGAGGCCCAGGCTCCCAGAAAGGCTCCATTTTTTCCGTCCAACTCTTCTTCACAAAAAGGTCAAGAACATCTGGCCGTTCCGAGCGAGGCCATTTCTTAGGAGCTAATAATA
>CAYQTU010000036.1:0-12516 GCA_964420575.1 uncultured bacterium | reverse complement strand
GCATCGCCCTTTTAAGGCGGGTGTCGATGGTTCGAATCCATCCGGGCTCACTTTTCATGTCTATCTCTGAACCGCAGAGATAAAAATCCCCCAAGCTGTAAGGGGGATTTTTCATTTATGCCCCCGTTTGGCCCTCCGGCTTTTAGCTCAAAATCGCCATTTATCTCTAAAATGGGCTTTGGTTTCAGCGAAGTGGTTTCACCCCATGGCGGCACGCTAAGCAATGTCGGCGATCGGCAAATTCGAGCTGAAACCACAATTATGTCAATATTTCGCATCTTATCTCTGGTTTCAGGAGGGACTAACGTACGGAGAAGGGAGGATGGCTTTCCAGGATACCGCTTGCCGGGCCCAGTCCAACTCGGCCGCTATAGGCCTAAGCGTTCGTTCGGTCATATCGCATAAATGGACGGAATTACCGAAAATGATCGCTTCTTGTACCGCTGGAGATAGAAACAGCAAATTTGTGACTTGTTCCAGTCGTTGCTTGCTAAGATTGAGCCATTCGGCGATTTGCTGGAGATCTTTTGCTTTGCCATCCGCGAGCATTCCTCGGATTTGATGGGCGAGGAGGAGTTGCCTGCGAATGAGAGGTTCGTGATCGTAGGCTATGCGCGGAATGTTGGGAACTATCTTTTTTAATGCATCTACCGGCAGGTCGAACTCATGTTTTTTGAAGTTATTATGCATCTCGACCCATAGCTTTCCCTTAAGCCCGTCATATTCGATCCCTTTGACAAGTTCTTTCAGGATCTCGGATTGCTTCTCGAGTGGCAGCTTGGGCCAATCTTCAGAGGTCAATCGCTTGTCCCTTGTAAGCTGGATCAAAAATTCCCGGCATTTGCTCTCGATCACCGGCGCGATGACGGATTTTGTAGGACAGCCCTTCCATTCATGCTTGATGGAATAGAGGCACACGTAGTAGCGGTAATTGAAGTTCTTATTTCGACCGCGGGCGTAAGTGTGGCCAAAGCTGCATTTGCAGGCCGTGCACCGGAATAGACCCGTTAGAAGCCCGGGAAACTTTCGATGTGTCGTAGTACCCGGTTCTCGCCAGTTTGCCTTCATTTTTTCTTGGACTTGCCTGAAGATTTCCGGACTGACAATGGGCTCATGAAGCCCATCGTAAAGTTTGTCCTCATACCGAATTTTGCCCATATAAGTAGGGTTCTTGAGAATGAGTTGAATATTCGTATTCCTAAAGATGACTCCGCCTTGATTCCGTTTTCGGCACGGATATTTCTTGGTTCGATATCCTTCAGCGGTCAATATGAGCGCGATCTTGCGGTAAGAGTTGCCTTCGAGATAAAGCTGAAACATTCTTCGGACGAGTTCCGCCTCTTTTGGATTAATGATCAATTTCTTGGTGGGCTTGTCGATCTCATAGCCCAGACCAGGGAGTCCTCCGACCCATTTGCCTTTCTTCCGGGCAGCGCCCATCTTGTCCTTAGTTCGTTCACTGATCATCTCGCGTTCGAATTGGGCGAATGAAAGAAGGATATTGAGAGTCAGACGACCCATAGAAGTGTTCGTATTAAAATGCTGAGTGATGGAAACGAAGGTAACGTGCTGTTCTTCGAAGAATTGAAGAACCTTAACGAAATCCGAAAGAGAGCGTGATAGGCGATCTACTTTATATACAACTACACAATCGATCTTCTTGTCCCTAATGTCTTGTAGCAGTTTTTGAAGGGCAGGGCGGTCCGTGTGAGCTCCGCTAAAACCGCCATCATCGTAGGTCTCTTTTAGAAGTACCCAGCCCTGATGCTGTTGACTTTTGATATAGCTTGTTGCCGATTCTCTTTGCGCGTCAAGCGAGGTAAAGTCACTTTGCATGTTTTCGGTTGTGGACTTGCGCGTATAGATCGCGCAGCGGACAATTTTGGGATCACCATTTTCTGCCATTGTTTTTAACTCCGAAGAATGTGAATCCGTTCCAGTGGGCGCCAGTGATGGTTTTGGCAATATGGCTCAAATTCGTATAGATTTGGCCTTCATATTGAAAGCCTTCTTCCAAAACCTTTACTTCGAGCCGCTTGCCCTTGTAGTTTTTGATAATGATGGATCCGGGCATGGGAAGGCGGATATCGCGGCCAGTATTGGTCTTCCCGGAATCGGACCGGATAGCCGTTTTGTTGATTGGATCATAGAGGCGGATCAGCTCTTGTATCCGCTCTCTTGTTCGAGGGGAAAGTCCCCCAATGGCTTGTTCCTGCACCCGGTACGATAATTGACGAATCAGAAATTCCCGTTTTCCAGACGTCGGTTTACTGCCAAAAAGCTGCTGATAAAGCGTAACTAATTCCGTTAATTCAGCGGCTTTTAATCGCTCGATTTTCGTATCAATATCTCCCATCATTACCTCCCAATAAGCTCGTCATATACATGCTATACATCCCGAGATATAGCAAGTCATATAAGGGGGGTATTTTGTGGCGTTGCGGCGTTATCGTCTTAGCTGATATGCTCCCTACAAGGGAATTGGGTAAATGTTTTGTGGGCACGGTTGTTTCTTGGTATAATTTGGTAACTTTTGGAAGGATCCCCAATGACCGATAAGTGGCTCACCATCGAACAAATCGCCGATTACCTCCAGGTTTCCACAGAGAAGCTCTATAAGATTTGCCAAAAAGGCAAAATGCCTGTTTCCAAAGTAGGCGGACAGTGGCGGTTTGACTTGAAGGAAGTAGATAGTTGGGTTCGCCAACAACGACCCAAGAAGCGAGCGAGATGAGCCAAGAAAAAATAACGCTGTCACAACTGGAGCAGTATCTTTCCAAAGCGGCTTGGATCTTGAAGGGGCCGGTGGACGCGGCTGATTTTAAGGTTTACATCTTCCCCTTACTTTTCTTCAAACGAATATCAGATGTTTATGATGAGGAATACCAGCAAGCGCTGACAGAATCGGGCGGTGATGTCGAGTATGCCAGTCTCCCAGAATTTCACCGTTTTGTAATCCCTGAAGATTGTCATTGGAATGATGTTCGGGAAATTACAACCAACGTTGGGCAAGCCCTCCAATATGCCTTTCGAGAAATTGAGAAGGCGAATCAGAAATTTCTCTATGGTATCTTTGGCGATGCTCAATGGACAAATAAAGAGCGTCTTTCTGATGAGATTCTGATTAACCTTATCGAACACTTCTCCTCTTGTAACCTTTCAAATGCAAATGTTGAGCCGGACATATTAGGCCAGGCTTACGAATACCTCATCAAACACTTCGCTGATCTTACCAATAAGAAAGCAGGGGAGTTCTATACTCCGCGGTCCGTAGTTAATTTAATGGGGCGAATTATTGACGCTAAGCCCGGCGAATCCGTCTATGACCCGGCTTGTGGGACAGGCGGTATGCTGATGGAGTGTATTAACCATCTCAAAGAAAATAAGCAGGATTACCGGACCCTCAAGATTTTCGGGCAAGAAAAGAACCTTACGACCTCGACCATTGCCCGCATGAACATGTTTTTGCACGGGGTCGAGGATTTTACGATTGTTCGGGATGACACCCTGAGAAACCCTGCCTTCTTTGATGGAGATAATCTTGCTACCTTTGATTGCGTTATAGCTAACCCGCCTTTTGCCCTTAAGAGCTGGGGCGCAAAGCAATGGGAGAGCGACCCCTATGGTCGCAACATTGCGGGCGTGCCGTCAGATAGTAATGGCGACCTCGCGTGGGTTCAGCATATGGTCAAGTCTATGGAGTATCCAAGTGGACGAATCGCAGTAGTGCTTCCACATGGGGCTTTGTTTCGCAAAGGAAAAGAAGGTGCAATTCGCGCAGCGCTTTTGAAAATGGATATTGTGGAAGCAGTGATCGGCTTGGGTCCGAACATTTTTTACGGTACGCCGCTTGCTGCGTGCATCCTTGTTTTTCGTGCTGTAAAGAAAAAAGACCGAAAAAACAAAGTTCTCTTCATTAATGCATCAGATCAGGTTCAAGTTGGCCGCGCGCAGAATTATTTAGAAAAAGAATACGTAGAGCGAATTTACGGCTGGTATCGTAACTATAAAGATGTTGAAAATTATGTTCGCACGGCTTCGCTCGAAGCCATCCAAGCGAACGACTTCAACCTTAATATTCCGCTTTATGTGGAAAAAACGATGGAAAATACCCTTCCTACGGTTAAGGAGGCTCTAAGGGACCTTAAACGGGTTTTTCAAGGGACAGTAGCCGCAGAGGACAAAATGAAAGAAAAATTAAAAGAATTTGGACTGTTGAAATAATGCTGACACAACAAGAGCTCGAAAAATATTTATGGGGAGCGGCGACGCTGTTGCGTGGGCTGATCGACGCCGGAGATTATAAGCAATATATCTTCCCACTGCTTTTCTTTAAGCGCATCTGTGATGTCTATGACGAGGAATACCAGCAGGCGCTGCAACAATCCGGCGGAGATCTGAAATTCGCAGAGTTTAAAGAAAATCATCGATTTCAGATCCCTAAGGGTGCGTATTGGAAAGACGTTCGGGAGAGTACGCAAAATGTTGGTATGGCTATTCAGAAAGCCATGCGCCAGATTGAAAAAGCTAACCCGGACATGTTGTTTGGAATCTTCGGAGATGCGCAGTGGACGAACAAGGATCGTTTGAGCGACGAGACGCTCATTAATTTAATGGAACACTTTTCGTCTCAGACGCTTTCTGTTGCAAATGTTCCGAACGATGAGTTAGGACAGGGTTACGAGTTTCTGATCAAAAAGTTTGCGGATGATAGCGGACATACTGCTGCTGAATTTTATACCAACAGGACTGTTGTTCAGTTAATGACTTTGATAATGGACCCGAAGCCTGGCGAGTCCATCTATGATCCCACCTGTGGTTCGGGCGGCATGCTCCTGTCCTGTGTCAATAAGCTTAAGGCTGATGGCAAAGAATATCGATCGCTTAAGCTATATGGCCAGGAACTGAATCTGATGACTTCAGCCATTGCACGAATGAACATGTTTTTGCATGGGATTGAAGACTTTAAGATTGTTCGTGGTGATACCTTGAAAAATCCTTCTTTTTTGGAAAAGGATCAGCTGAAAAAATTCAATATTATTCTCGCTAATCCACCGTATTCCATCAAACAATGGAACAGAGGGGAATTCGAGAAAGATCCTTATGGCCGGAACATTTATGGGACGCCACCCCAAGGGACTGCAGATTATGCTTTTCAACAGCACATTATCAAGAGTCTAGATGAGAAGAATGGACGATGTGCCATTCTTTGGCCGCATGGGATTTTGTTTCGTGATGCCGAAGCGGATATGCGGAGAAAAATGATCGAGAGTGATGTGGTTGAAGCAGTGATAGGTTTGGGGCCCAATCTATTTTATAACTCACCAATGGAGTCAATGGTGTTCATATGCAATACCAACAAGGCCAAGAATCGTAAAAGTAAAATATTGTTTATTAATGCCATCGATGAAGTTGTTGAGGAAAAAGGGAAAGCTCGATTGACTGATCAGCACATCAGGAAGATATTTGATGCGTACAAAAAATTTGAAGATGTAGAAGGTTTTTCCAAGGTTGCTTCCATTGATGATGTGTTGAGGAAGAATGGGAACATGAATATTTCTTTTTATGTGAAGAGAAATTCTCCGGTTTCATTAGAGCCCGTGGGAGTCGAGGAATTAATAAGTAAGTGGGTAAAAAACAGTGATGATTTTCGCGCAAGCATGAATCAGTTGTTTGCTGAATTTTAAAAAGGATAAAAGATAATGCAAAGATCTAAGAAGGATTGGATCGAGGCGTCTTTTGGTGATGTTGCTGTTCAACAGAAAAGCGATATTGACCGGGGGGTTGAAGAAGTAGATCGATATGTTGCGGGTGAACATATGGCGACAGAAGATCTGCACATTAGAAATTGGGGCGTTCTGAATGGGCAATATCTTGGGCCAGCTTTTCGGCGGAAATTTGAAAAAGGGGACATCCTGTATGGATCTCGTCGAACGTATCTGAAAAAAGTAGCCGTGGCAGATTTTGATGGGATTACAGCCAATACTACATTTGTTATTAAACCAAATAGAGACAAAATCCTTCCTGGCTTATTACCGTTTTTAATGCTTTCTGATTCGTTTACGGAGCATTCTGTAAAAAATTCAAAAGGTTCTGTTAACCCCTACATAAACTGGAAAGATATAGCAAATTTTAAATTCAAGTTGCCCCCAATGAATGATCAGAAGAACATCGCGGATTTGTTATGGTCCATTGACGATGTGACAGAGAGTTATATGGTGGCGCGCGAGAATCTGAATTTATACTCCTCATCCCTATTCAATGAAGGAATTAAAGAGGGTCGGGGGAAATTGGTACAGCTTGGGAGCTTACTCGAAAGCATCGAATATGGTTTGTCCGAAAAGCTCGAGGAAGCTGCTGAATATCCTGTTTTGCGAATGAACAATTTAAATAATGGGAAAATAGATGTTAAGGACTTGAAGTATTTGAATCTTGATAAAAAAAACGCAGCGAAATATAGCCTCGAACCCGGCGATGTTCTGTTTAATAGGACAAACAGTTTCGAGTTGGTGGGTAAAACGTCCATTTTTAAGGAAAAAGGGTTGTTTTTGTATGCATCCTATTTATTAAGACTAAGAGTGAAGCGGGATTTATTGGACCCCGACTATCTGAATTACTATATGAATTGTGATATTGGAATGTCCAATATACGAAAATATCGTACGCCAGGTGTTAGCCAGAGCAATGTGAACGCAAAAAACTTGCTAAAAATAAACGTTCCCATTTTCCCCGTAGCAGAGCAAAAAAGAATAGTAAAGCTGTTGAATAGAATAGATGAAATTAAAGATAAGTTGAATCTGTTAACCGCTCAAAATAAGCTTCTCATCAGAACCATCAGCAACCAAATGTTTGGTGAAATATGACCTTTAACGAGCAAAACACAGTCGAGCAGTATTTTATAACCAAGCTTACCGATTATAAGGCTGGTGAATTGAGCAGGGAGGTCTCTTCGCCGTATGGGAAGGCTCCTTGCTGGAAATATATGAGCCCGGAAGAACTTGGGCGCGATGAGCGTGAAATTCTGATCGAGCGAATGCTTAAGGATGCGCTTATCAAAATTAATCCTGAGATCCGGGCCGTGCCTGAACGCGCGGATGAAGTGATTTATCGATTAAGGGCCATTCTGCTCTCGGTTAGTGATGTTGGGCTTGTTCGTGCCAATGAGGAATTTTCTAAGTGGCTGCAAGGTGAAAAGACCATGCCGTTTGGCGAGAATAACCAGCATGTGCCCGTTCGACT
Organism: uncultured bacterium; assembly: GCA_964420575.1. Lineage (GTDB taxonomy): Bacteria > Omnitrophota > Omnitrophia > Omnitrophales > Aquincolibacteriaceae > CAYQTU01. Next base: position 5,277 of record CAYQTU010000036.1, on the reverse strand, counting down.
AATCGATTTTGAGACTCTTTCCAATAATACCTTTATTGCGACTAATCAGTTCAAGATTGTGACCAGTGTAACTAAGATACCGGACATGGTGCTATTGATTAATGGCATTCCTGCTGTGGTGGGGGAATTCAAGACGCCTGTTCGTCCCTCCATTTCTTGGTTGGATGGTGCCTTGCAGATTCATGATGATTACGAGAATAGTATCCCGGAGCTATTTGTGCCGAATATTTTCTCTTTTGCAACTGAAGGTAAGACATTCCGATATGGCTCGGTTCGGATGCCGCTTGAAATCTGGGGGCCGTGGCGGGACGAATCGAAGGATAAGAATGCGTTGGGCGAGCTTTTTGGGCTTAAAGAACTGGAAACTGCCATAGAGTCCATGTTCAACCCAGGGACGATTGTAGATCTTCTCGAGAATTTTACGATTTTTGCCACAGACCGCAAAAACCGCCGCATCAAGATCATCGCGAGATATCAACAATATGAAGGCGCCAATTTGATCGTCCAGCGTGTTAGGGAAGGTGTGGTAAAGAAAGGGCTTATCTGGCACTTCCAAGGATCAGGTAAGTCGTTGCTCATGGTGTTTGCCGCACAAAAGCTGCGCCAGTCGCATGAATTAAAGAGCCCAACGGTATTGATTATTGTGGATCGTATCGACTTAGATACCCAGATCACGGCCACATTCAATGCTTCCGAAGTTCCCAATATTGTGGCAACAGAAAGTCGTGAAGAGCTCGAGCGGTTGCTTAAACAAGATACCCGGAAGATTATCATTACTACGATGCATAAGTTCGCGGAGGCGGAAGGTGTATTGAATGACCGGGGCAACATTATTGCCTTTGTCGATGAAGCGCACCGGACCCAGGAGGGCGATTTAGCTCGAACGATGCGTAATGCCTTGCCGAATGCTTTTTTCTTCGGGCTAACGGGTACGCCGATTAATCAACGGGAGCGGAATACATTCAGAACTTTTAGCGCAGAAGGAGATTTGACTGGTTACCTTTCTCGCTATTCTTTTGAAGATTCATTGCGGGATAAAGCGACATTGCCACTTCACTTTGAGCCCAGGCTTTTAGATGTTCATGTGGACCGGGAGCTCATCGACGCTGAGTTTGATCAGATGACGGAAGCATTGTCTGAAGAGCAACGAGCACTTCTTGTTCAGAAGGCGGCTCAAATGTCTGCTTTTTTAAAATCTCCTGACCGTGTCCGGAAGATCGTCGAAGATATTGTGAGGCATTATCAGGAGAAAATAGAGCCGCAAGGCTTTAAAGCTCAGATCGTTTGCCCGGACCGGTTTGCTTGCGACCAGTATAAGCAGGAGTTGGACAAGATCATCTCTCCTGATGCAAGCGTGGTGGTGATTTCTACAAATCACTCTGACGAAGAAGCCTTCAAAAGAAAATACAGAATGGATCGCGATCAACAAGAGAAGATCCTCGATCGTTTTCGTGATCCCAAAGACCCGCTTAAATTTGTAATTGTGACCTCGAAGTTGCTAACCGGATTTGATGCGCCGATCCTGCAAGTGATGTATCTGGATAAGGCTATGAAGGACCATAACCTTTTACAGGCGATTTGCCGCACGAACCGTGTGTATAAGGACAAGTCTCACGGATTGATCGTGGACTATTTTGGCGTTTTTGACGACGTTGCCCGCGCTTTAGAATTTGATGAGGCGTCTGTACGCCAAGTGATTACGAACATTGGCGCTTTGAAGGAGAAGCTAAAAGAGGCGATGAAGCTGTGTCTGGAACATTTCCCGAATGTGGATCGGGGTATTGAGGGGTACGAAGGACTTCTACTAGCTCAAGAATGTTTGAATACTAACGCTAAGCGGGATGCATTTGCGAATAATTACAGTTATCTGTCTCAACTGTGGGAAGCCGTGTCTCCAGACCCGATTTTGAATGCTTTTGAGAAGGACTATCGTTGGTTGACGCGCGTATATGAATCTGTCAAACCGACCTCGGGGGATACCGGGCGGTTATTGTGGCATGCCCTTGGGGCGGCAACGATGAAGCTGATTCATGAGCATATTCATGTCGAGAAGGTTAATGATGATTTGGAGAAAATCATTCTTGATGCTGACGTTGTCGAAGATCTGATGAAGATCAAGGACCCGAGGAAGATCAAGTTGATTGAGATTGAAATCACGAATCGTCTTCGTAAGCACAAGGGCAATTCTAAGTTTGTGGAGCTGGGCCGAAGACTAGAGGAGCTTCGCGATAAGGCGGAACAGGGACTAATAAACAGCGTGGATTTCTTGAAGTATTTAATCGAGTTGGCGAAAGATGTTGTTCGTGCTGAGAAGGAAGTCGAAACCGAGGAAGAAAAACGGGGTGCAAAGTCGGCCCTTACCGAGCTGTTTTTGGAAGTGCGGACGGATCAAACGCCTGCGATTGTGGAGCGAATGGTTAATGATATTGATGAGATCGTGAAGGTAGTTCGTTTCCCGGGATGGCAGACGACTGCTGCGGGGGAGCGTGAAGTCAAGAAAGCTCTCCGAAAAACCCTTCTCAAATACAACCTCCACAACGACCAAGACCTTTTCGACCGTGCTTATGCATATATCAGAGAATATTATTAAAATGTGAGGTTGAACTAAATGACCACAAAAAAATATCCAAGAGGCTCAGAATGGTGCAAATGGGATTTGCATATCCATAGTCCATATTCAATCTGCCAGGATTATGGTGGGCCGGAGAAATTCGAAGATTTTATTTGCGCGTTAGAAGCATTACCAGCTGATGTCAAAGTTATCGGTATTAATGATTACTATTTTATCGATGGTTACGAAAAGACGATGGCTTATAAGAAACAAGGAAGGCTGCCTAAAATCGAAAAAATATTTCCCGTCCTTGAGTTTCGAATCGATACGTTCGCTAGCGCTTCCGAGAGCAAATTTCAAAAAATTAATTTACATATTCTCTTTGACTTAGATGAAAACTCTCTTGAAGCAGAGATCCGGAAGGTGCGAGAAGAATTCATTAGCCAGATTCATCTATCCAAGGCGCATCCGACGCAAGTATTGAGCAAAGAAAATCTTATTCAATACAGCTCAGATAAAAAAATCAAGAGTGGTTTCAGTGAGTTGGTTCCATCGACTGACGAAGTGTTTAAACTGCTGGAGACGAAAACCTGGAAAAATAAAGTATTTCTTATCCTTGGGTATACCGAGTGGAACAACCTGAATAAAAACGAACAGCTCAAAAACGAAAAGCGAGAGCTATACAAGAAGGCAGATGCATTCTTTACGGCATCCATTACGGACGATATGTCAAAAAAGGAAGATGTTTTATATGGTTATGGAAAGAAACCGCTGCTGCACTCATTAGATATTAGGAGCTGCAAAACGCTTAGCGGTTCTGATTATAAGTGTTATACATGGATTAAGGCTAATCCTACTTTTGATGGACTGAGGCAAATTATTTTTGAAACGGATGAAAGGATAAAAATTCAAAAAGAGATCTCGCAATTCACAAAAGCCAAGCTACATATAGAAAGAGCTTTTCTGGATAACTGCAGCAATTTTCCTATGGCAGAGGGGGCGATGCCGCTGAATTCTGGTTTAGTGGCAATCATAGGTGGTAGGGGTAGTGGAAAGTCGGCGCTTGCAGAGACGATAGCGTTTGTCTTTGGTCAGCATGCCACAAAGCCAATAAATAATAAAAAAAGGTTCATCCCATTTTTTGATGAGTTGGGGGCTGATTTTAAAATGGGTCTTAATTTGGTAGATCGTGAAGGTAGCGAAACAGAATATTGCCGGTCTCTTAGCAAACCAGAAGAACCGTGTTCCTTTCCTTTTGTTTATTTAGGGCAAAATCAGATAGAAGAAATTTCTACTGATGACGATCTGATTCATTCCTTAGTATCTGAAAAAATCTTGATTGCCTCAGGAAAGAGCTCTGCTTATTTAACGCGGGAAGAAGAAGGGAGGAAAATCCATGAGAATATTTTGGACATACTTTCTAGGATATATAACATCGATCAAAAAATAAGCGAGATAAAAATAGAAGATGTTAACAAGCAGAGAAAACAATACGAGCAAGAGAAAAAGCTTCTCGTTTCAAAAGAGACGAAAGATGCGATTGGAAAGCTTAATGAAGCCAAAATTAAAAATGTTTCTGCTCAGCAGCTTAAAGAGAAAGCCGGCATTCTTAAGGAGCGAATTGAGCAAGTGATAACAGAGTTAAATCTTGAATATGTTGATGTTGTCAGCGAAGCGGCCAAATTGGGGATTATGGTGCCGGAAGCTAAGGCAGACACTTCAGCTATCGAGAACAATTTGCAAACAATTATAAAGGCAAAGGTTATTACGGATATCGGAAACGAATTTGCTAAGGTTGAGAAAGAAACAAAAAAGGTATTGCAGGGCAATACGGATATTTCTGTAGATCGATTGAATTTTTTGACAGAAGAGGTAACGCGTCTTACTGCTGAAACTGATCGGTATGAGGAGTTGAAGAAGGCGCGAGCCGAATTAATAACGAATCGAAACTCTGAGTTGCGTAACTACTTTAATAAATTTACAGATTTGGAGGCTGCATACCAAGAGGCTATTCAAGAGTTTGGTAAACGTGAGGATGTGAAAGGGATTTTGCAAGGAGTGAACTTTGAGGCGGAGTTACTTTTTCAAAAAGATTCTTTAATGGCTGATTTATATGAAAATCATGTTGATAAGAGAAGATGTAAATCGCTTGATGCGTTCAATCAGACATTAGGATTTAGTAATGCTGCACAATTTACCGAATGGGTCATTCAGAATGCAGATCAATTAGAACAACTTGATGTTTTTTATGGGGCTAGTTTAAATAAAATTAAAACAAAGCTGTTTGGTAAACACTTCAAATTGAGAACAAAGGTCAGTTTTGATGTCGATGGGCACAAGATGCCTTTGCCTCAATTGTCTTTAGGTCTGAAAGGGACTGTCGTTCTTAAGCTTTATTTGGCCACAGAAAATGCTCCAATTTTATTTGATCAGCCAGAGGATCATTTAGATAACAAGTTTATTTCATCCAATTTAGTTCCGACTTTTAAAGAAGCGAAGAAGAACCGGCAGATACTTGTTGTTACGCATAATGCTAATCTCGTAGTTAATGGTGATGCAGAACAAGTTATTATTGCGAATTATTCTAAGGGGGAAATAACTTATCAGAGCGGGGCTTTGGAAGATCCCGCGATCAAAGCAAAATGCGCTGAGCTTTTAGAAGGTGGGGAAGAAGCTTTCCAAAACAGAGAAAGGAAATATGGTTTTCCAAAAAGAGCGATTTCAAT
>CAYQTU010000035.1:0-12517 GCA_964420575.1 uncultured bacterium | reverse complement strand
GTTTACCCGGATCGGATTGAAGATGAACAAGTTGAGAAAACTGTCCATCCCAAGCCTGGCCGATCAGCGCCACGGCAGAGAATTCTTCGGGATACTTGGTCCCTAAATAAGCCGCATAATGGGCTCCGGACTCCTGCCCCACAAGATAAATTCTGTTTTTATTGATCGCATAACGTTGGAGCACATCTTTTTTAACATCAAGCATCCATTGGTCAAGTGCGTAAGGAACATCGCCGCGTTTAGGCCAAAGGGCATAGGGCGCCAAGATAAAAAAAGTCCTCCGGCTTGCAAGCGTCGAAAAATATTCGATATTTTCCTGAGCAGATATCGTTTCGCTCGGCGCCATGAACACAAGCGGATAGATCCTCCCCACTTGGTAATCCGAAGGGACGAACAGTAATACCGGATATTTATAACCGGACAGTTCGATCACTCCCGCCGGAAGCGGAGTCTTTGATGCGGTCTTTTCATTCGGCGCTGTCTGAGGAGTAGCAGAAAGCTCAACTCCCCCCTGTTCATCGCTTTCTTCAGAAGATTCCAATAAAGCGTAAACTGACACACTGGGAATTGTGAATAAAACTATAAAAAAAAGAAACAAAATGCTTTTTTGCCAGTTTTTCATAGAGTGCCTCGATCCCGCGGGGGTTGAAAAATGACGTAACTTGCTGTAATAAAAGAAGTTACTATTATAGTCATTACCCCCATCTTGTCAATTCAGCTTAAAAACTCCTCTGAAGAGCTTTTTTAGGCCTTAAAATCTCATTAAAACTCGATTCTTAGTGTGAAGAAGACGAAGATTTCTTGTCAGATGGGGTTATGGGGAGGTTCGATGATGTTTTCAAAGGCCCCTTTTTTTCAGAAGAGCTTGCCGGTTGCAGAGAAGGCTTTGAAACGTCAGTGGCTGGAATTTGATCCGCTTCAGGGTTTTTACGGAACGGATTATTTTTGGCAATAAATTCATAAACGATCTCGCCGGGCTTAACCAGGCCCAGTTCGTCGCGGATCACTCGCTCAATATAATTCACATCATTCTGTAAAAGGCCGCGCTCTTCGTTGAGGTCCTTGATTTTTTCATCGATTTCTTGGATCTTTTTCGTCAACTGCTCTTCGTGGAGCCGCAGTTCGTGATAACGGGAGAAAGAAGGGAAATAGATCCAAAGGAACACCAAAAGGACCGCGACAAAGATCGCGAGAAAAAAGAAGATCTTTCTCAGCATCGTGAAGCTAACTGCTTTTGGGTTCCCGCATAGACCGCCTTGGAAGCTAAAGCTTCTTCGATCCTGAGAAGGCGATTGTATTTTGCAATTCTGTCCGTACGGGATGTCGAACCGGTCTTGATCTGTCCGGTCGCTAGTGCCACAGCAAGGTCAGCGATCGTCGTATCTTCCGTTTCCCCGCTCCGATGGCTCATCACGGCCGTATATTGATGGGCATGGGCTAAGCGCACGGCGCGGATCGTTTCTGTAAGCGTACCGATCTGGTTCACTTTAATGAGAATAGAATTCGCCACTCCTTCTTTGATCCCTCGCGCAAGACGTTCGGTATTGGTCACAAAAAGATCGTCCCCTACAAGTTGCGTCTTTTTCCCCAAACGATCGGTCAAAAGCTTCCACCCCGCCCAATCATCTTCGGCAAGACCGTCTTCTATGGAAAAAATAGGGTATTTGTTGCAAAGGTCCTCATAAAACGCCACCATCTCCTCTGCTGTTTTGACCGGCTGCGCTTCAGCGCAAAGGACATATTTTCCGGGGTTCGGATTGCCGCCGAATTTGTCTTTTCCGTAAAAACTGGAACTTGCAGGATCGAGGGCGATCTTCACATCAGACCCGGGTTGATAACCTGCTTTCTGGATCGCTTCCATGATCACATCCAGTGCTTCATGGTTGGATTTGAGGTTCGGCGCAAAACCGCCTTCATCCCCGACCGCAGTTGAGAGCTTTTTATCATGAAGAATCTTTTTCAAGTTATGGAAAACTTCAGCCCCCATTCTCAAGGCATCGCGGAACGTTTCGGCCCCAAACGGCATGATCATAAATTCCTGAAGATCGACATTATTATCTGCGTGGACTCCGCCATTGATGATATTCATCATCGGAACGGGTAATAAATTAACCGCGCTCCCCCCCACATACTCATAGAGAGGGACTCCTTGCGCTGCTGCAACAGCGCGGGCACAAGCTAAAGAAACTCCCAAGATAGCATTTGCCCCGAGACGGGATTTGTTGGGAGTCCCGTCCAATTTGATCAGCAATTGATCGATCTCTTCTTGCTGGGAAGCGTCTTTCCCGATCAACGCTTTCTGGATCTCGCCATTCACATTATCTACGGCCTTCATGACGCCTTTGCCGAGATAGCGGGATTTATTACCGTCACGAAGTTCTACGGCTTCATGCTCTCCGGTCGAAGCACCGCTCGGCACTGCCGCACGGCCCAAAATACCGCCCTTGAGGACAACATCCACTTCAACAGTGGGGTTCCCTCGGGAATCTAAGATTTCACGGCCTTTAATTTTTTCGATGATAGCTTTGCTCATATGCAACTCCTTTAGGTTAAAAATGAACGGTGATTATAGAAAAATCCCTTTCCCCTGTCCAGTTAGGACTTCAAGGGCGGTGCTTTGACTTTGTTTAACAACACAAGTTTCAGGGCCTGCGGATAAATTTCGTATTCCGCCTGATGGACCCTGGCCTCAAGGGTTTCCAGGGTATCTTCGGGCAATCGTTCGACCTTTTTTTGAAGGATGATGGTCCCCGTATCCACTCCGCAATCTACAAAATGGACCGTCACTCCGGTTTCTTTCACTTTCGCATCCCAAGCGTCCCGGATCGCATGAGCTCCAGGAAAGGCCGGAAGAAGTGCAGGATGAATATTGATCAACCGGCCGTAATATTTTTTTACAAATCCTTCGGTCAATACCCGCATAAATCCGGCTAACACAATATAATCGATTTTGTGCCTTTCGATACAAAGCGCCAGCGCTTCATCGAACATTTCCCGAGTAAAATACTCTTGATGAGGGATCACAACCGTTGGCACACCCAGCATTTGCGCACGGTCAATGGCCTGGATATCCGGTTTATTTGCGACCACAAGCGCAGGATCAGCTTGGATCTGACCCGCTTGGATCTTTTTGATCAAGTTCTCCATATTTGTGCCGGACCCTGAAACTAAAAAAGCAAGACGTTTCATACATGGACTCCTCTCGGCAATAAAGACTTCCGCCCTTTTCCTGAAACTAAAACCACCATTTCTCCCTGCCTCCTTTTCCGGGTCATTTCTTTGATCAGGTCTGAAAGATTTCCGCGCAAGATCTCTTCGAATTTTTTTGTAAGCTCACGGGCTACTACGGCTTCGCGGTCCCCCAAAACTTCGAGCATATCCTGAAGCGCTTTCACGATACGGAAAGGTGATTCAAAAAAGATCAGCGTTTCTTCCCGTTCCGTCAAAGCCTGTAGTTCTTTTTTCCGTTTGGTCCCTTTATTTGAAAGGAAACCAAAAAATCCAAAACTATCGACAGGAAGTCCGCTTAAAACCAAGGCTGTTGTTACCGCAGAAGGCCCCGGTAAAACTTCCAGGGGCATCCGCTCTTGAAGAACGGCATGAACGATCTCAAACCCGGGGTCTGAAATGACCGGTGTTCCGCCATCCGAAACTAAAGCGAGCCTTTTCCCCTCCCTTAAAAGTTGAAGGACCTCATCTGCCCGTTGGGCAGAACTGTGTTCATGATAACTTAAAAGCGGTTTTTCGATATCATAATGCTGAAGAAGGGTTTGAGTTCGCCGCGTATCTTCACAAAGGATCATATCGGCTTGTTTCAAAGTTTCCAGAGCTCTTAAGGTGATATCTGCCAGATTTCCGATCGGTGTAGGGACAAGGCTCAGCATGATCTTTTAGCGGTTCCGCTCGATCACATAATCCGCAAGCTGTTCAAGACCGGTCTTAAATGCTGAATTGGGAAAGCTTTGAAGTTCAAGCCTTGCCTGCAGAATATAGTGTCTGGCCTTTTCCCGGGCATACTGGATCGCCCCGTTCTTTTGGAGCAATTCTAATAACGCCGAAAAACGTTTTCCGTTCTTAGAGTCACCAAGCAAATGAACGGCTTTTTCACGGTCCGGTGAATTCAATAACCGGATCACGGGAAGCGTGTAGACTCCTTCTTCCAAGTCCGCACCGAGCGTTTTCCCGAATTCCTGTTCCTCTCCTGTAAAATCAAGACAATCATCAATAATTTGGAAAGCCATTCCAAAATAGGTCCCAAAATTCCCGAGAGCATTGACTTGCTTCTCTTCGGCGCCCCAAACCAAGGCCCCTGTCTGAAGGGAGCAGGCAAGAAGAGAGGCTGTTTTTTTACGGATGATCTCCAGATGCACGGGTTCGGTCATGTGGATATTATTTTTTTCATTCAGTTCATTCACTTCTCCGTCACAGATTTCACCAGCGGTCCTTAGGAAAAGAGGGATGATCTTTTCATTCCCGTATTGAAAAATCGTCCCCATGGCCCGGTCATGAAAAAAATCGCCCACAAGCACCGCTGTTTGCGGTCCCCATTTAATATTAAGCGTAGGGATCCCCCGCCGGATACGGGCCGAATCAATGATGTCATCATGGATGAGAGTCGCCGCATGAAAGATCTCACAAGCAGCGGAAAGATGTAAAAGAGCGGTTTCATTCCGTTCTGAAATAACGGCTGTATTTCTATTGAGAGACCGGGCCATCCCGCCTCCCAAAAGGATTAGGGCAGGTCTTAGGAATTTCCCGTTTTTTGAGAAAAAATATTGGACGATCTCCCGGATCTGACGGTTAGGCGTCAGAAGGGTTTCCTGGATCAGTCCGGGAAGCCGTTTTAAAGGCTCACGGACCGGCGCATAAATCTCTTCAAGGGTTAGGATCGAGCTCATCATAAGAAGAAAAGTATTATAACAAAAATCCTTTACGCTCAGGGATATTTCCCATTATCTCAAACCCTCCAAGGCTTCCGTCAGGTTCAAAAATTTCTCTAAAGACAGCTCTTCTCCACGGATTTGGAGCGGAAGGTCCAGTTTTTCAAAAATATGCTGCACCTCTTCTTTGCCGATCTTGGACTTAAGATTTTGCGTCAAGAGGGGCAATAGCGTTTTCCGCCTTTGGCTAAAGGCAATACGAACGATCTCAAGAAACAAGTGTTCATCTTTAACGCGCCCTTTAATGGGAAAAGGATGAAAAATAAATGAGATCACGCGGGACATCACTTGAGGACGAGGAAGAAAACAGGAAGCTGAAACATCAAAGAGGGATTTCGTTTCTCCATAAAGGCGGCTCGTAACGCTTAAACGCCCATAATCCGGGCTCCGGGGCTTGGCCAAAAGCCTTAAAGCCACTTCTTTTTGGAGCATAAGCACGGCTTGGGAAAAAACTTTTTGATGTTCGATCAAATGAAAAAGAATAGGGGTGCTGATGTAATAAGGAAGATTCCCGATCACCTTGACCTTTGCTCTACCCTTTTCTTTCCAATCCTTGATAAGCTCTGTGAGATCCAGCCTCAAAACGTCAGCATGGACCAGCTTAAAACGCTCTTTATGCTCTGGCATCAATTCCTGTTTTAGCAGTTCCACGAACCGCGGGTCTTTTTCTACGGCAAGTAAGGATGCTCCTCGTCTCAAGACCTCTTGGGTGACCGCACCCAATCCTGGGCCGATCTCGAAGACAAGGTCTTTAGGCCCCAAAGTCAGAGCATCCACGATCTTGCGAATGATATTCGGATCCATTAAAAGATGCTGTCCGAGATGTCCGCGGATCTTCAGATCGTATTTCTTAAGCAGTTCAGTTTGTGTGAGCATAACGAGAGAACACAAGGTTGCTGGCAAGACGGATCGCTGAGATCATGGAAGAAGCATCCGCTTTCCCAAGACCCGCAAGATCAAAGGCTGTTCCGTGGTCCGGAGAGGTCCGCACATAGGGCAGCCCTAGGGTCATATTTATTCCTTTTTGAAAAGCGATCATTTTAAAAGGACCGAGTGCTTGATCATGATACATACTGATCAGGGCATCATAACGGCCATGATAGGCCTGATAAAAAAGCTGGTCTGCCGCATAAGGCCCAGATACGCAAATCCCTTTTCTCTGCGCCTGACGAACCGCGGGAACAATGACTTTGGCTTCTTCGCGGCCAGTCTCCTGCCCATGGGGATTTAGGGCACAAACTGCGATCTTGGGACGGGCCAAACCCAAAGCCCGCTTCAAAACATCCTCGGTCAACAGGATCTTTTCGAGGATCATCGCACGGTTCAAAAGTCCGCTGACTTTTTTCAGCGGGACATGGATGGTCACAAGGGTAACTTTAAGTCGGGGGCTGATGAACATCATTGCAAAACGTTTTATACCTGCTTTTTGCGCAAAAAATTCCGTATGCCCGATAAAATTCTTATCGATCAAACGGATGGCGGCTTTATTGACCGGAGCGGTAACAATCCCTTGAATCAGACCTTTGGCCGCTAAGATCGCCGCTTGGTCGATAGCGGTCCTCGCCATTTGTCCATTTTCCGAAGAAACTTTCCCTATTTTATATTTTGAAGATGGACAAAATTGGGAAATATCCAAGAAAGATGCCCCTTTCCCCGAAAAGGGCTCGTGTTTACACAGAAAAAGATCTGCTTTAATTTTTTCTTTTAGGTCCTCAAAAACCTTGCGCGCACCGATCACCTTATAATGACAAGAAGCCGGCAATTTTCCCAAGGCTAGAGCCTTCATGATGATCTCGGGCCCGATCCCTCCCGGGTCGCCCATGGTGATCGCAATAACAGGTTTTGACATTTAGGATGATCCTTTTCGGATCCTCAGCAAGGATTAACTGCGGATTGAAATATAAGCATTCCGTTTAAGCTCTTGCGCCCATTCTTGAAAGCGCAAATTACTTTTCTCCCGAAAAAGGTACATTTGGATCTGATCGCGAACCTCTTCAAAATTTCTTTTTTTACCGATCTCACGTTCCTCAATGCGGAACACATGATACCCTAACGGGGTTTCCACAATATTCGTAAACTTTCCGACCTGAGTCTTAAAGATCGCTTCATCTACGGATTCGATCATCGTCCCGCGTTCGATCCACTCTCCGGCCCCTTTATCTTTCGCGTGGCTATCCTGAGAAAAATTTTCGACAAGTTCCAAGAAATTATCGCCTTTTCTGACCTTGCGATACAAGCGGTCGATCAACGCTTTAGCGTCCTCATCGGTTACGCCCTTTTCACGGGCTTCATTGCTCTTTTTAATAGTAAGCGAACGGACCCGCACCCGGTCTTTGGTTACGAATTTATCCGGATTTTCGCGATAAAAATTCTCGACCTCCGTCGGGGACACCATGACTTTGGCGCGAACTTCCATATCCTGCAATCTCCGGATCATGATCTGTTTTTTGAGTTTTTCTCGAAGATCGTTCACGCTCATACCTTCCCGCTCAAGCTGCAGATCCAACTCCGAAGGCTTTTCCAAACGCCCTTTTAACTCGGCGAGTTCTTTGTCAATATCCGCTTCATTGACCTCGATCTTCCGATTCATTGCTTCCTGATAAACAAGCTTATCCTCGATAAGCTGGTTAATGAGTTTTCGCCGGGCATCTTGGAGCATTTTCATCAATTCCTGGCCGCTATATTGATCTTTATATTCTTCATAGAGCGGCCGCAAAAAAGTATCCACTTCACTTTGGGTGATAACCTCGTCATTTACAACGGCCACAACCCGATCGAGAAGCTCCTCGGCATGCAAAAATGGCAGGCATAACAAAATCAAAAAAAGAGTGGCTAGGGGTTTTTTCATAAGGGCATTATTATAGGAGAACCTTTCCGGGGTATCAATAAACCTTTGAAGAGGCTCTGGAGGTTTGTTTTTCCTCTTCAACGGCTTTACGAAGCATCCGGCAATAAAGATCAAATCCCACTGCATGGATAAAACCGCTTTGTTCATGCCCTAAAAGATTACCGGCTCCTCGGATTTCCAAGTCTTCCATGGCGATCTTGAATCCGGAACCTAATTGAGTGAATTTTTCAATCGCATGAAGCCTCTTTTGCGCATCCAAGGTCATGACCCAGTTATGGGGAACTAAAAAATAAGCAAAGGCCTGACGGCGCTCCTTAAAACGCCCGACCCTTCCCCGCAGTTGGTAAAGATCTGCAAGCCCAAAACAATCCGCACGATCAACGATCAATGTGTTTACATTCGGGATATCGATCCCGGACTCAATAATATTGGTCGAGATCAGACAATCGATCTTTTCTTTCAGGAAATCTTTCATCACGCTTTCAAGCATTTCGACATTCATCTGCCCGTGCATGACCCCGAAACGCACTCGGGGGAAGATCTTTTTAAGCCGTTCATAAAGTTTCTCGATGGATTGAACGCGGTTATGCACAAAATAGACCTGCCCTCCGCGGGAGAGTTCCTTTTCAATTGCCTGCTTGACGATCGAGTCATGGTATTCCATAACATAGGTCTCAACGGGCAAACGGTTCTCGGGAGGTGTGTCAATAACCGACATATCGCGCACCCCGAGAAGCGCCATATGAAGCGTTCTCGGAATAGGCGTGGCCGTAAGGGTTAAAACATCCACTTGGGTCCTCAGTTGCTTGAGTTTTTCTTTATGCCGAACGCCGAAACGCTGTTCTTCGTCGATGATCACTAAACCGAGATCTTTGAATTCAATATCTTTAGACAAAAGACGGTGGGTCCCAATCACGATATCGGTCGCTCCTTGTTTCAAGGATTGGACAACCGTTTTTTGTTCCCTAGGACTTTGAAAACGGGAAAGCAATTCGACCGTCGCCGGAAAGGTTTTGATCCTGTCTTTCAATAAAATGTAATGCTGCTCGGCCAAAATGGTCGTGGGGACCAAAAACGCAACCTGTTTTCCTCCCATAACAGCTTTAAAAGCCGCCCGCATCGCGACTTCTGTCTTCCCATACCCTACATCTCCACAAAGAAGACGGTCCATCGGAGAATCGGACTCCATATCTTTTTTGACTTCGCTAATGGCGCGTTTTTGGCCCGGAGTTTCCTCAAAAGGGAACTCTTTTTCGAATTGTTCCTGCCATTTGGAATCTTTCGGGAAAGAAAAACCCGTTTGAACGTTTCGTTTAGCTTGGATCTCGAGAAGGTCTTTAGCGACTTTATGAAGGGCTGTGCGAGTCCGTTGCTTGAGCCTCTCCCATTCTTTGGTGTTCAGCTTCGTTAATTTAGGCGCGGTTCCGGAACCTCCAATATAACGCTCCAAAGGTTCTTTCATGGAAAGGTAAAGGATCTCCTTATCCGCATATTCAATGGCTAAACAGCGGGTCTTTTCCCCCTGCATCTGGAGAACCTTGGTCCCTAAAAAACGGCCGATCCCGTATTCAAGGTGAACCACATAATCCCCTCGTTCGAGATCCTTGCCCCCTGTAATGGGTTCAAAAGTTTCAAGTCGTTCTTCAAGGCGCCGGATCTTTTTTTGAAAATGTTCGGACACGGGGATGAGAAAGATTTCTTCAAAAACCGTAAAATTTTTGCCTTCAGCGAGCGAAAAATCCCGGATTTGGGAAAGGGTATCCCCTTGAAATTCCAAACGGACAGGAAGCCGGTAAGTGACCGGAAAAATATCCACAACTCCGCCTCGGACACAAAACTCCCCGGGGAGACTGACAGGGTCTTTTTTGTGATAGCGAAGATCCAAAAGTAACCGCTCGAGCTCTTCGATCGTGATCGCTGTTCCGATTTTCAGCGGTTTAATATCCATAGAGGTTTAAAGCCCCTTTCAAGAGGTTGGAAGAAAATTGTAGCACATTTAGAACCGCTTAGGAAAACTCTGGGGAAAGGAGAAGTTTACTTATTCGTCCAGGCGGCGATGCGCTGAACGGCATTTTCAATATCTTTTTCGGAAGTCGCGTAGCTCATGCGGATATGCGCTGCACTACCGAAAGGTTCGCACGGGATCACTGCGACATGGATTTCTTCAAGAAGTTTTTTAGCGACTTCAAAGGCGCTAAGACCTGTCCCTTCAATATTCACAAAAAGATAAAAGGCTCCGCTCGGTTTGAAGGGTTTGAAGGATTTCACCGCGCTGAGCTTTGAAATGAAAAGATCCCGTCTTTTTTGAAAGATCGCACACATTTTTCGGGCCTCTTCGTCTCCTTGATCAAGGGCCACCACACCGCCGACCTGGGTAAAGGAAACAGGGTTTGAAGTGGAATGACTTTGGATCCCTTCCACAGCTTTAGCCAATGCCTTATCCGGAACAGCAGCATAACCTAAGCGCCAGCCCGTCATGGCATAAGCCTTACTGTGTCCGTTCACAATAATGGTGCGTTTAGCGATCTCAGGGTCCAATGAAGCGATCGAGTAAT
This sequence comes from uncultured bacterium, assembly GCA_964420575.1. Taxonomy (GTDB): domain Bacteria; phylum Omnitrophota; class Omnitrophia; order Omnitrophales; family Aquincolibacteriaceae; genus CAYQTU01. The sequence goes on along the minus strand of CAYQTU010000035.1, from coordinate 2,174 downwards.
GTTTAAGACCGTCAAAGATCAGTTTTTCATAGATCTCATCGCTTAAAACAAGCACATGGGGGTATTTTTTCAAGACCGCACAAAGGGCAATAAGTTCTTCCTTGGAATAAACGGTCCCTGTAGGGTTTGAGGGGGAATTCAAAATAAGGACTTTTGAGCGCGGGCTTAAAGCTTTTTCGAGGATTTCCGGGGTTAATTTAAAGCCTGTCCGCTCCGTTGTAGGCAAAAACACGTTCGTTCCGCCAAGCACTGTCACCATTTCAGGATAGCTCAACCAATAAGGTGAAGGGATGAGCACTTCATCGCCTGGATTTAAAAGCGCAAAAAGCACGTTAAAGATCGCATGCTTTGCGCCGGTCCCTACAACGATCTGCTCGGGAGTATAATCTAATCCTTGATCTCTTTTAAGTTTACGGCAGATCGCTTGACGAAGCTCAACAGTGCCAGGAACTGGAGTGTATTTTGTGAACCCTTTTTGGATGGCTTCAATCGCAGCGTTCTTGATAAAAACCGGCGTATCAAAGTCCGGCTCTCCGGCGCTCAACGAGATCACGTCTATGCCTTGAGCTTTCAGGGCTTTTGCCTTAGCGGCGATCTCTAAAGTAACAGAGGGCTTGACCGCAAGAACTTTACGGGAAAGCTCCATAAGAACTAATCCTCGCTACCTTTAAGAAATTTTCTTAAACTCTTCAGGAACCCGCCCTTCTTTTCTTCTTCCTTTTTCTCAGAAGGTTTCTCGGCTTTAGTCTCTTTCTTTTCATCCACAGCCTTAAGAGTTTCTTTCGGGCTTGCCTTTTCAACGGCCTTTTCAGAAGGTTTTTTCTCTTTTTTTGTTTTTACTTTTTTCTCCTTTGCAGGAGCTTCAATTACGGCCGTAAATTCCAAAAGAGCTTTTTGTGCTCCGTCGCCTGGACGAACCCCAAGGCGAAGAACCCGCGTATAGCCGCCCTGACGGTCCTTAAAACGAGGCGCAATTTGTTTGATCAAAATATCTGCAATGTCCGGATTCCCAAGCTTGGCAATAAGAATACGGCGCGCGTGGAGGCCTTCTTGTTTCGCAAGCGTTACCATCTTATCCGCAAAAGCGCTGGCTTCCTTGGCTTTTGCATAAGTCGTCTGGATCCGTTTTCCAAGGACAAGTGCCCGGGTCAGGTTCCTCAATAACGCTTTTCGATGCGCTGATACAATCCCTAGTTGTCTTCGTCTACGGCGGTGTCGCATAAAATTTCCTTATTCAGAAGCTGCTGGTGTTGGAGTCGTTGCCACGGCGCCTTTTTTCTGCATCCGCTCTTCAATGCTCATCCCGAGCGTCAGCCCCATGGAGGTCAGAATCGCATTGATCTCATTCAATGACTTTTTCCCGAAATTCTTATATTTAAGCATCTGAGCTTCGGTTTTTTGAACAAGATCCCCGATCGTTTTAATGCTGGCGGCCTCGAGACAGTTCGCGCTACGCACGGAAAGTTCAAGCTCACTGATCGGCTTATTGATAAGTTCCAAAAATTCTTTATCCTCTTCTTCCTCTTCTTCCTCTTCTTCGGGCAATTCTCCGTAATTAACAAAAACGTCCAAGTGACGTTGGAGGATATTGGAAGCATACAGAAGCGCTTCTTCAGGGCTCATGGCTCCGTTCGTCCAGATTTCAAGGATCAAACGATCATAATCCGTGATCTGTCCGACACGGGTATCTTCCACGAAAAAATTAACCTTCGTGACCGGCGAAAAGATCGAATCCACCGTAATCACGCCGATCGGGGATTCTTCCTGTTTGTTCCGTTCTGCAGGAACATACCCGCGACCGCGTCCCACTTCCATTTCCATTTTAAAGGAAATATTCTTGGTCAAATTACAAATCACAAGATCGGAATTGACGATCTCCACGGTTTCATCCGCTTGAATGTCCGAAGCCTTGACCGGCCCCTGTCGTTTAATATCAATATAGATCTTCTTAGGGCCTTTGCCATGATAACGAAGCACAAGCTTCTTCACGTTCAGAACGATCTGCGCTCCGTCCTCTAACACACCTTCAAGGGTCGAGAATTCATGCAGCATCCCGTCGATCTTAATGCTCGTCACGGCAGCGCCTTCGATCGAAGAGATCAAAACGCGGCGTAAAGCATTCCCGATCGTGGTCCCGTAACCGCGTTCGAACGGTTCCGCGATGAATTTTCCGT
>CAYQTU010000034.1:0-13397 GCA_964420575.1 uncultured bacterium | reverse complement strand
TTTCAAACCGAAAGTTTTGGAGAAAATGAAAGATAAAGAAGGTTGGAAAAGGTTTCTCAAGGATCGAATTTATAGGTTTCTTTATTTTGAAACTTAGGTATGATAGTAACAGAAAAACGGAGCGGATTTTTGGGCTAAAAGAATAACCTAAAACGTCGATATCTGAATAAGTCATTTCAACAAAAGGAGATTTAACCATGAGAAGATGGGGTGCAATATTCTTGTTGGCTGGGATTGTTTTCTTTATCGTTTTCCAGGGAGGAATGCTCCTGGCGTATTTGATCTCTCCCGAAGTCGCTTTTCCGATGAAGATCGGAGCCGGATTGGTCCTCTTGGGCGGCGTGATGCTTTTGATTTCCTTCATTAAAGAAGGATTACGCGCCAGCAAGTAATCAGCTCAAAAATAAAGATCTTTTAACGGAGGAAGGAGATTCTCTGTGAAAAGAAATAAAAAAATAATTTGCCTGACCCTTGCGGTTCTTTTAGCCCTTAGCACGCAGGTTTATGCGGCGAATCCGGGTCCTTTAACCAAGATCGGACGCGGGGTCACCAATATCGTGACGTGCTTTGGGGAATACATCTACCAGATCCCCAGATCTGTGGAGCAGACGCCGGATTATTTTTCGGCAGCTGTGGTGGATGTGGTCCGCGGGACAGGATTTACGATTTTCAGGGCAGTGACCGGGGTTTATGATGTCCTGACGTTCCCGTTCCCTGGGGCGAATAATTATGAATCGATCATAAAGCCCGATACGGTATTTGACAAATTACCGTAGTTTCAGAGCTCGAACAGTTTTAGGATGCAACATCCCGATGCTGACCTGGTTAGCATCGGGATGTTTGTTTTTGGGGCCGATCCCATCAAAACATAGAGGGACCACGCGATGAAGTCTTACACGGAATATCTTTGGTTTGAAACTAAAAAGAAACGCGACTATCTCAACATTACCTCTCAAGTCGAAATGGCAGTTAAAAAAAGCGGGATCCAAGAAGGGCTTTGTCTTGTGAACCCGATGCATATCACTGCCAGCGTTTATATCAATGATGCCGAATCTGGACTGATTCAGGATTTTGATGACTTCTTGGAAAAGACTGCGCCTTATGATCCCGAAGGTTATCGCCATCACCGGACCGGTGAAGACAATGGCGATGCGCATGTGAAGCGTCAGCTTTTTGGGCGCGAAGTGGTAGTGGCCATCACCCATGGCAAACTGGATTTTGGGACTTGGGAACAGATCTTTTATGCGGAATTTGACGGTCAAAGGCGGAAACGGGTTCTGGTCAAAATCATTGGAGAATGATTTTGGCTTGTGATAAAAAATGGGGGTGCTATCGTGGAATGTACGGCAGTCCACTTTCTTCTGTTTTTTAGAATTACAACCTATGGGATCAGTATTCTCGGACTCATGTTAGGGATTTTATCAGCCGGCTGGCCCGAGAGATCCATACGACTTTATGTCTGGATGATGGAGAAATTCAATTGGCATGTTCATCCGATCAATAAGGGTATGGAAATCCGCAATACCTGCCGATTCGGATTTTGGCTGATCTTTTTAAGCCTGACGACCTTTACGGTCACTTTTATTAAATTCTAGTTTTTGGAGATCTAAAAAATGAAAAAAAAGCCGGGATCGAAAGCCGCGGGCGTTTATTTTTTCATTTTGATCCCGCTATTCTTGAGCGGTTGTGCGGGATTGGATTACCGCATAGCGCATGTTGCTTTTGAAGATCCTTCAGCGCGTTTGCGGGTGGTCGCGGTTGAGCCGAATGCCGAAGAGCAAGCGGGTGTTCTTTTGCGTTCCTTAGCGCCTTCAGGAAATATTCTTAAAACCCGGGAAGATGTCACGACCTATGCCAGGATCCAAGAGCAGCGCGGTATGGAGATCCGGTTCATCCAGTTTCGGACCGATGTTTATCACCCCGGAGATCGTGCGGATACCTTTCTGCTTGAATCTAACACTTCCTTTCAAGGTCAAAAAGGAAGCCTCCAAGAGGAGATCGAAGTGAGCCGGCGCGGTGAAATCATCCGGTTGATCCGGGGCTTCCATGAATCCAAAGCAGGGAAGTTCCGGATCACAAGCTGGACCCGCACCCCGGTATTTCCTGAATCCCGTGTAAAGATCGGAGACTCCTGGAGCTATGAAGAAACGATGACGATGGAGATCGATTCTTTTTGGGTAAAACAAAAAGATCCGACTCCTTATAAGATCGAAGCTGTGAGTCAATTGACGGGATTCGCTGAAGTGAACGGAAGACGTTGTGCCATTGTTGAAACGGAAGCCCAACAGATCCGGACGGAGCGTTTCAAAGTTCTTTTTAAGGACATCACCCTCTATACTCAAACGACGATCCGAGAAACAACTTACCTGGATTATCAAGCGGGTCTTGTGGTGGGAAGGATCGTCAAAATGCAAAGTTTCACTAATTCCCCGGATGCGGATCTGAACGATCAAAGCCTCAGCCAGTCCGTCTTGACCCTTATTTAAACTGACGGCAGTCCTTTAGGGCAGTCCGTCTTGACCCTTATTTAAACTGACGGCAGTCTTATAAATTACAGAGCAGCCGCCCCAATTTAAAATATCTCACCGTTGACATTTTTTAGTTTAAGGTTATAATTCCTTGTTAAGATTCAGTCTTAATAAGGAGATTTTGGTTTATGGTCAAACCCGAAAAAAAATTCCAGGAGTTGATCCGAAAAAAAGGCTGCCGGTTAACGGAAGAACGGCTGGCTTTGATCGAAGGCGTTAAACACCAGCGCGGCCATTTTAATGTTGAGGGGCTGCTTTCCCGTCTCCGGAAACAGGGGCTTAAAGTTTCCAGAGATACAGTGTACCGTAATCTGCCGATCCTTCTTGAAGCGGGGATCCTTGAGCAAAGCTTCAAAACGAACCGCGACACTTTCTATGAATCCTGCCAGCAAAAGAAACACCACGACCATATCATGTGCCGCCAATGTGAGAAGGTTGTTGAATTCAAGGATCCCGAGATCGAAAAGATGCAGGAACAAATTGCTCAGAAGCGAGGATTTAAATTGGAATACCATTGCCATCAACTCATAGGACTGTGCAAAAAATGCAAGAAATAATCCCTGTTACGCTTGATACCCTTTTACCCGGGGAAAGCGGGATCATTCACGGATATGCCGGAGCCCGAGAGCTGCATCATCGTCTCAAAGAGCTTGGTTTTGTCGAAGGAACGCGTGTCAGGGTCAGGCGTTGTGCGCCTTGGGGGGATCCTATGGAATTGGTCATTCGCGGTTATCATCTTTCGATCCGCAAAGAAGATGCAAAATGTATTTTAGTCCTTAAAGAAAAGACGGCATGTCATGGTCCCCAGTGTCGATGCCGCCATCGGCATGGTTCCCGGGAGGATTTATGAACTCTCATGCGATCAAGGAGATCGTGCTTGTAGGGAATCCTAACACCGGGAAAACCACTCTCTTTAATGCGTTGACCGGTCTTCGGCATACGACTGCGAATTATCCCGGCGTTACTGTTGAAAAGCGTTCTGGGGCGATGAGACTTAGAAGCGGGGAGGTCGTTTCAGTGGTGGACCTTCCGGGGGCCTATAGTCTTTTGCCCCGCTCTCCGGACGAGCAAGTAGTTCATGATGTTCTTTTTGGAACTCAAAAAGGAATACCCCTTCCGGATGTAGTGGTCGTTATTCTTGCTGCCAATAACCTCGAACGGAACCTTTATTTTGCGACCCAGGTTGCTGAGCTCGGGCTCCGTACGATATTTGCCGTGAATATGTGGGATATGGCTGTCCAGCAAGGGATTGAGATCGATCTCAGCCGTTTACAAGCCATGACCGGAGTTCCGTGTGTGTCGACCATCGGAACGAGTGCCGAAGGGATCCGGGACCTTAAGGAAGCGGTTGAAAAGGAACTTGAAAAACCGGTGATCCGGAAAAATCTATTCAATCCACAAGTCCCGCCCGAGATCCGTTATGGAATGATCGAGAATATTTTTACGGCGGCCGTAAGATATCCGGAAAAAAAGAAAATAACCCTTTCGGATAAGATCGATCAGATTCTGACCCATAAGTTCTGGGGACTGGTAGCTTTTGTGGGAGTGATGGCTTTGATTTTTCAGTCGATCTTCAGCTGGGCCCAGATCCCGATGGGATGGATCTCGCATGGGATCGAACACTTGGCCTCTTTTGCGAAAGCAGCGTTACCGGACGGAGCTCTGGAAAGTCTTGTGGTGGACGGAGTGATCGCAGGGGTGGGGAACGTGGTGGTCTTTTTGCCCCAGATCATGTTACTCTTCTTTTTTATCGCATGTTTTGAGGATACGGGATATATGGCACGGGCCGTTTTTGTCCTGGACCGGATCATGAAAATGGTGGGGCTGAACGGCAAGGCCTTTCTCCCTCTTCTTAGCTCTTTTGCCTGTACAGTGCCCGGCGTGCTTGCGACCAGAACGATCGAAGACCGGAACGACCGGCTCGCAACGATCTTGGTCGCTCCGCTGATGAGTTGCAGCGCCCGTCTTCCTATCTATACGCTCCTTGCCGCAGCTTTTGTACCTCCGATGGTATTCTTTCATACCATTTCACTTCAGGGGTTAACGCTTCTTGGGATGTATCTGCTTAGCATCGGGACCGGGCTTGGAATGGCGGCTCTTTTCCGTAAAACACTTTTGAAAGGCAATCAAATGCCGTTCGTGTTTGAGCTGCCGCCTTACCGGATGCCTCATTTAAAGACCGTTTTGTCTGCCATGTGGGGCCGGTCCAAAGAGTTCATTGTCCGGGCCGGAAGCATCATCTTTCTGCTTTCGATCGTGCTTTGGTTTTTCATGAGCTATCCGAAGCAGCCTATGATCGAAGCGCAAATGAACAATGAGCGGCAAAAAGCCCGAACTTCGCTCAGCGGGGAGGCTTTGAAAATGGAACTTGCCGGGATCGATTATCAGGAAAAAGAGCTGAAGATCCGTTCAAGTTATGCCGGAAGGCTCGGGCATGGGATCGAACCCCTGATCCGTCCGTTGGGATTCAATTGGGAGATCGGGATCGGGATCCTGGCCTCTTTTGCGGCGCGCGAACTTTTGATCAGTACGCTTGCGATCGTGCATCATGTCCAATCCGAGGGAGAAGGGATGACGGACGGATTGATCCGGGCGCTTCAATCCGCGCGTTCACCTGATACGGGCAAGCCGCTTTATACTCCCTTGGTCGGGTTAGGCCTCATGGTCTTTTATGTTTTTGCGTGTCAGTGTTTTTCAACCTATGCTGTTCTTAAGCGGGAAACAGGTTCTTGGGGCTGGACCTTTTTTACCATTGCCTATATGACCCTCCTGGCCTGGGGAAGTGCGTTTATTGTTTACCAGGGCGGAAGATTTTTAGGATTCGAATAATATGGATAAAAATGAGATCCTTGCACTTTTGATCGTGGCGGCGGCTTTCCTCCTGGCCGTGCGGTATTTCCTCAGGAAAAAGGACAGAAACTCCTGCGGGGGAGATTGTCTCGGCGGACCCTCTCAAAAACAAAAGGATAAAAAAGGACCTGCATAATATGAAGAATTTCCTCCTGTTTTTTAGCGGTTTATTTTTAATTTCCGGCGTTCTTCTGGCTTCAGACCCCAAGGATTTTTCTCAAGAGGAATCCAAATCTTTTGAGCCGACACATGTAAAGCTTGTGACAACGGATGCATCTCCTGTGGATCCTGGCCATGTCGAGCTGATTTTTTCTTATTTGATCCGGGGAGGGAAATTCGGATGGAAAACGGATATGGAACGTTACAAACATGGGAAACTTTTGATCCATGAGTGGATGACGCAAACGACCGTCGGGATTTATAAAAATATTGACCTCGGGATCATTCAAGGGTTCCAGCATCTTTCGGACAAAGAGAATAATTATAATGAAGTCGCCGGGATGATCGATCCTTTGACGGGGGCAGAAATGGCCGATCCTACCGGAGGGCCCGGCCACGGGTTCGGCCGCACGGATCTCGGGATCACAGGACGCTGGAGATTCTTCACAAGCGAAAAACATAAGCTTGAAGTCGCTTACAATCCAACGGTTTTTGTCCCGACCGGACGGAGGAGTAATTTTGATCATTTGGGCCCGAGCCAGGGCTTTACGAGTTTTGAAAATGCGATCGCGATCACCAAGGACCTTGGCCGATGGTCGACCAATTCTCATATCGGTTATCATGCTCCTCTTGCGAGCATGGAGCGTACGGAAAATTATGCCGGCGCTTTCCATATGAATGGGGCAGTCGGTTATCAGGTGTGCCGCTGGCTTCATCCCGAATTAGAGCTTGTCTGGCTCCATGAATTCGAGAAACACGGGAAAGGCGGAAAGATCCTGAGTCTGGTTGCCGGCACGATCATCCCGGTGAATAACCATGTGCGTTTTGATCTTGGGGTTCAGCAGGACCTTTTTGGCAGCGGGACGGAACAGAATACGGCCGGGATCTTTAAAATAGCTGTTACGATTTGATGCGGCTGTTAACGAAACTCATTTCCCAAAAGCAACGTCCAGGAACATCATAAGAGCAAAACCAAGAATGGTCCCGGTAGTGGCGAGATCGCTATTCCCGTTCTGTTGGGATTCGGGGATCACTTCCTCAACCACAACAAAGATCATTGCGCCGGCCGCGAACGCAAGGGCATAAGGGAGAATAGGCTGAACGGCCATGACGACCGTGGCTCCGATCACGGCCGCGAGCGGTTCAACGATCCCCGAAAGCCAGCCGTACCAGAAACTTTTGCCTTTAGACAACCCATCCCGGTGCAGCGGGAAAGAAACCGCGAGCCCTTCCGGGAAATTTTGGATCCCGATCCCCACAGCAAGCGCCATAGCGGCCATTATAGGCATGGGATTTGATGCGGCCCCTGTGGACCCAAACGCGACCCCCACGGCAAGCCCCTCAGGGATATTGTGGATCGTAAGCGCCAGCACAAGGAGCGTGCATTTCGGCAGTTTTGTCTTGAACCCTTCGACTTTTTCATCCGGCATCAAAGGGTGAAGGTGAGGGAGGACCTTGTCGATCAGGCGGAAGAACGCGGCGCCGGACAAGAATCCAATGGTTGCCGGGACCCAGCGGATTATGCCTTGTTCAGCCGCCATTTCGATTGAAGGAGCAAGGAGCGACCAAAAACTCGCTGCGATCATGACGCCGGCCGCGAAGCCAAGCATCACATCCAAGATCTTCTGGTCGATCCGTTTAAAAATAAAGATCGTTGCTGCGCCAAGACCCGTCATGCCCCAGGTGAAAAGTCCGGCCCCGAGTGCCGCAGTCAAGGGATGACAGGAACCGAAAAAATCCGTCATTTCTATTTAATCGGCGCTTTCATATCCTCAAGCATGGCTTGGAGGTCTTCTTCGTGCTCAACTTCGTCTTTAAGGATCTCAAGAACGATCTTTTCGGTCAGGTCGTCTTTCCCCTTCACGAAATCAAGAAGCTTCTTATATGTCTCGATGGCGCACTGTTCGCCCTTGATGTTCTGGGCTAAAAGTTTTTTCGTACACGGATCCTTGGGGGCGTCATAGCCGCAGTTGGTTTCTTTCAGGATCGCTTCAGGTGTCAATAGGGGAGCGCCTCCGAGCTGGATCATGCGTTCAACAAGCATGCCCGCATGTTTTAATTCTTCTTCAGCGTGTTCTTCGAGCTCTTTGGCTACGATCCCGCGCATCCGGCCCGCTGCGACCTTGGCCCCGACCCAATATTGATAATAAGCGAGCCATTCGTCCGCGTAAGCTTTGTTCATCAGATTGAGCAATTCTTTAATGTTCAGATCTACGATCTCTCTTCCTTTAGTTCCCATAGTGACATCCTCCTCTTTGTGGGGCGTATTCTAGCCCGTGGATTTTAAAAGCCAAGAACAAATTGTGTTATTTTAAAATGGTTTTGGGGGTGAAGGGCTTTCATTAAATCCCTGAATTATTTCCGCGGCTTTCCCGACGCATTCATGACAGGGGAGTTTTTTGAGAGTTTTGACCTCTTTGCATTTTAATGATCCTGCGGCTTCTTTCATCTGCTCAAGCCCTTTGCCAAGATGTTGCGGACAATAGTGTTCTAGAATACATTTTGCTGCGTAAAAAGCTCCACAAAGCCCTTCCGGAGCCATTCCTCCGCCGCAGGCGGAAAGAAGCGCCGATTTTTTTTCGCCCAGAGGGAACCGGTCTCGGAAAGTTTCCGCAATAGACTGAGCGCAATTTAATCTACGCCCGTCTTTTCGTCCTAAAAAATGGTCTTTGGCTATTTCTCTCATAGAGATCAGTGGCACCCGTGTTGAGAGCAGGCGTTGGAAGCCGTCAGCTCAGGAAGACCGCCTTTTAGGAATTGTTCGATGAGGTTTTCAACGGTCCCGGGAACTGCGCGGTAAACCTTGATCCCGCCTTCATTCAGTTTCTGTACGGCCCGGGCGCCCATCCCGCCGGTGACCACAGCCTCGATTCCTTTGCCGGTTATAGAACTCATAGGCTGGCACATTCCGTGAGAATGATGCTGGTTTGAGTTATCAATGATTTCTACAACGCCTTTTCCGGTATGGTAGATCGTAAAATATGGCGCACTTCCAAAATGCTCAAAGACCTGAGCGGATTTACCTTCTTGGGTCATGGTTGGGATACAAATTTTCATGAATTTCTCCTTTGGGCCACAAAGATTTGATGACAAGTGTGGCGGTAGCTTTTGACATTAAAACCGTTCTTGAGAAGATATTCTTTTAGGTCCGGGAATGGGATTCTGGACCTTGCGTGACGTTTTCCCTCGCTTTGATGCACAAGGTCCATGGTCTTTACCCCGCGCCGATTCAGATCCGCCAGCGTTAAAATCCCGCGTGTGACACGCATCATTTCTTTCAAACAACGGAGCGGTCTTTTGGCGTGGTGGAAAAAATCCGCAGAGATCACATGATCAAAGCTCCTGGAGGGGAAGCGTAGCTTTTCGGCATTCATGAGACGCAGCAATACCCGGGAATGGCGTTTTAAAGCTTTCAGGTGTTTTTTTGCGGTTTGGAGCGATGCCGGGTCCATATCGATAGAGACAAGGTATAGATTTTTTTTGGCTAAAAGCGAAGTCAAATGCCCTTTTCCGGTGCCGATTTCCAGGACTGTCCCCCTTCGGATCCCTGCTCGCTTCAGGATATGTTCTCTGGAAGCCGGAAGGTCATACCCGTACCTTTTGAATTTTTGGAGGCGTTTCCTAAGTTCAGAAAGGACCGGAGAGATTTTCATGACATCCGTCCCCGGTTCCGGTGACGGCCCATTTCCCCGGTGATTTGGACTGCCCCGCCTTCGATTTTTAACGCCTTAGCATTTACAAGGCAATCCGCGATCTTCTTGTGAGCCGAAGCGATAATGTTCCCGAAAGTTTGGCGGGAGATTGCCATTCGGGAAGCCGCATCCTCCTGGTAAAGTCCCTCCAGATCCGCCAAGCGGACAGCTTCCAATTCATCCACTGTCAGCGGGATCTCTTCTAAAAGGTCCACCGGGATCCCGCGGGGCTTAAAGCAGGTCGTATCTGGCCGGCATCGCACGCGCCGGCATTTGCAAGGTCTAGGCATGGGATATTCCCAAATAAGTTATTAGCATATGCCAATAATAAACCCAAAAGCGGTTTTTGTCAACCGCCCGAAGACGGTAAAAATAAATTGACTTAAAAGAAAAAATGTATATTATGCACATATGTGCATAATAAAACTATGCTGATACTGGCCATCTCAAGAAAAGGAGAAAAAGAATGAACCCTACAAAAATTTTAGCATTTTGGGCGGTGGTCACCGTTGCCGTTTTTGTTACAGCTTATCCGGTGATTGCCGAAGAATCCGCAACACATTTGCCTTTAATCGGAGAAGATGCTCCTGCTTTTACGGCAGAGACGACTCAGGGGCCTATGAATTTCCCCCAGGATTATAAAGGGAAATGGGTGATCCTCTTTAGCCATCCCGCTGATTTTACGCCGGTCTGCACCACCGAGTTCATGACCTTTGCGTCGATGATGCCGGAATTTGAGAAATTAAACACCCAGCTTATCGGGCTTTCGATCGACAGCAATTACAGCCATATCGCATGGCTTCGCACCATTAAAGAGAAGATCGAATACAAGGGGATGAAGGATGTGGAAGTGAAATTCCCGGTGATCGCGGATATCAAAATGGATGTCGCTAAAAAATACGGCATGCTTCAACCGGCCGCGAGCGACACCAAAGCCGTGCGCGCCGTGTTCATCATCGATCCGAACGCCAAGATCCGCGCGGTTCTTTATTACCCGCTTTCGAACGGGCGTAACTTTGACGAATTGAAACGGCTTTTGATCGCGATCCAAACTGCGGATGCGTTCAATGTGGCGACGCCCGCAAATTGGCAGCCGGGTGATGACGTGATCGTCCCTCCGGCAGGTTCTTGCGGTGTGGCTAAAGAGCGTATGGAAAAATCAGGGAAGGAAGGGATTAACTGTTTCGATTGGTTCATGTGCTTTAAGCCCCTTTCAAAGGAGCAGGTTGAAAAAGGAGGACGTGTTGCGTCCTAAAAAAGTCAGAGCTGTTGGATGTAAACCGGGGGACCGGTGTTTTAAACCGCTTTATGTCCCCCGGGAGAAGGTCCGGGTTGTGGACCTTACGTTGGATGAATTGGAAGCCTTGCGGCTTTGCGATCTTCTTTATCTTGAGCAAAATGCCGCCGCACGCCGAATGCAAGTCCATCGTTCCACCGTTTCAAGGATCCTGACCTGCGCCCACGGGAAGGTCGCAAAGGCCTTGGTGCATAATTGCGGGATCCGGATCAAGGGCGGCTGTTTTAAAATAAGAAAACGGAAACTTGAATGACCTGCTGCGACCAACCCAAACAACTTTCTTTTTTAGACCGTTTCTTAACCCTCTGGATCTTTCTCGGTATGGGTATTGGTGTTGTGGCAGGATATCTTTATCCTCCCATTGTTGGATTCTGGAACAAATTCCAGGTCGGGACGACGAATATCCCGATTGCGATCGGGTTGATCCTCATGATGTACCCGCCACTCGCTAAAGTAAAATACGAAGAACTTGGTGATGTGTTCAAGAATACAAAAGTCCTGCTCCTGTCCCTTGTTCAGAATTGGGTGATTGGTCCCATTTTGATGTTCGTGCTCGCGATCACATTTCTGCGGAACTATCCGGAATACATGGTCGGGCTTATTATGATTGGCCTTGCTCGCTGTATTGCAATGGTTATTGTTTGGAATGACCTTGCGGAAGGGGATACGGAATATTGCGCGGGACTCGTGGCGTTTAACTCGATTTTTCAAGTGCTTTTCTTTTCCGTTTACGCTTGGGTCTTTATCACGGTACTCCCACACTGGTTTGGATTACAGAGCACTGCGGTGAATATCACAATGGGGCAGATCGCGCATAGCGTTTTTATTTACCTCGGCGTTCCATTTCTTGCGGGGATGCTGACGCGCTTCATCCTGCTTAAGATCAAGGACAAAAGCTGGTATGAGACGAAATTTATTCCGGCGATCAGCCCCGTTACGCTTATTGCGCTTTTATTTACGATTGTCGTGATGTTCTCTATGAAAGGTGAATACATCATCAAGATCCCGATGGATGTGGTGCGGATCGCCATCCCGCTTCTCGTCTATTTCGTTGCGATGTTCCTGATCTCTTTCTTCATAAGTAAGAAGATCGGCGCTTCTTACAGCCAGTCGGCTACGCTGTCCTTTACCGCTGCGAGCAATAACTTTGAACTTGCCATTGCGGTGGCTGTGGCTGTATTCGGGATCCATTCGGGCGCTGCGTTTGCGGCGGTGATTGGTCCGCTGGTTGAAGTGCCTGTTTTGATCGGACTTGTTCATGTTGCTTTTTTGATACGGAAAAAATATTTTTGAGGAGCGATCCATGGATTTTAAAAACGGGTTTGCAAGAAAGCTAAGAGCGTTTAAGATATCGGGCATGATGATGAAGAAAACACTTGTCGGGCTCCTGGTTTTTGTTTTTCTAGTCTCCCAGAACGCTTTTGCGGAAAAAACCGTAACCTCTGCTCCAAAAGCGGGCCTAGAAAAACTAACCTTCATGGATTGTTATCAGAAAGTGCTTCAACATTATCCCGCTCTCAAAAAAAGATACGAACAAGTCGCTCAAGCTAAAGCGGACCGGAATCTTGCCCTGAGCGATCTTTTCCCAAAGATCCAAGGCGTGAGCACGATGACCACGTCGGATGACCCTGTCTTTGTTTTCGGAAGCCTTCTGAGGGAGCAGGCTTTTTCCCAGAATAATTTTGCAATCGATTCTCTGAACAGCCCGCGCCATCACACCAATTATCATTTCGGACTTCAGGGCGAGATGCTTCTTTTTGATGCGTTCAACACGATCTCTAAGATCCGTTCCGCGCGAAGGACGGTAAAATCCGCGGAACTCAATTCGGATTTTACGGAAATGGAGGCCGGGATCGTTACGTTAGAAGGTTATCTCGGTGTCTTGCTTGCGCGGGAGATCTTCAATATTGTGACCGAAGTGAAGCATTTGATCGATCAAGACTTGAAACAGGCGGAAGATCTGAACCAGAAGGGCATGATCCTGGGCGCGGATTTTTATGCCGCGAAGGTTACAGCCGCCGGGATCGAACGGGAGCTGAATCGTGCAAAAACCATGCTGAAAGCATCCCGGATGTTGATGAACGTTCTTATGGGAGAAGATCCGGAAGCGGTTTGGGATGCGGTAGGAAAATTCCCGTCAACGATCCAGGATAAAGGAGAGCTCCAATCCTGGATTGCTCAGGCTTATCACGAACGGAAGGACCTTGCCGCCATGGATATGATGGTCGAAGCCCAGAGGATCGAAGCCTTTCGGCAGAAGACCTCGATCCTCCCGCGTTTTTACGGGTTTGGAAGTCTAGATGAAGATACGCACAATTGGCAGCGCGGTGGGCAGAATTTTACGGTCGGGATCAAAGGGACGATCGATCTTCTGGATCCGAGTTATCCGGGGCGTATCCAGAAGGCCAAGCATCAATATGAAGCTTTGAAGGCAGACCGTCAGGCGCTTCGCGATGAGATCGCGAAACAATTGATCGGTGAACTTACACGCTATGAAATGGTCGTGGCGGACCATCCGGTCCTCGAACAGGCTTATCAGGATGCTCAACGGGCCAGCGAGCTTACGGCGAAACTGTACAGCGAAGGCCGGAAATCGATCGCCGATCTTCTTGAAATGCGGAGAGCCTATCTTGAAACGGCTGCGGGACTGCAACAGGTCCTTTTTGCGCTTGAACTGGAATACGCGAAACTCCTTTTCCTTTCCGGCCAGCTTACGGAGACCGGGATCCATCAGCTGAATGCCCAACTTCAGGAGCGTTCGTGAAAACCCATCATTCCGATCTGATCAGCGGGGTCGTCAGTTATTTCGCAAAGTCCAAGATCACGCCGCTCATTATCGCGGCATCACTTATTGTCGGAGCTTTTGCGGTG
>CAYQTU010000033.1:0-13403 GCA_964420575.1 uncultured bacterium | reverse complement strand
TGAAGCCATCAGTAAGTCAGATAATATTTATATGCCCGTTGTGCTGGAAGCTCACGGGAACAGAAAAGTATGGATCCATTCTCTCCCGGAATTGGAGCGGAAGGCTAAAGGGTTAGGGCATGTGAATATTTTCCCGGACATGGATGGGACGATCCGGCGCGTGATGCCTTACATCCATTATGGAAGCGAAACTTACCCGTATCTTGCCTTAAGAGTGGCGTATGATTATCTGCAGAAAGACCTGCCGCCTCCTAATCAGTTGCCTTTCCCGACCGATGAAAAAAAACGGATGTTCATCAACTGGGCAGGAAAATGGAAAGAGACCTTCGAACATTTTTCTTATCTGGATATCATCCGCAGTTTTGCCGCGATTAAAGCGGGTCGCCAACCGATCATTTCTCCCGAGGAAATTCGAGGGAAGATTTGTATTATCGGGTTGACGGCAGCGGGTCTGACCGATATCAAAGCTTGTCCTCTCGAAGAGGCTTATCCGGCGGTAGGGGTCCAAGCGAATATCATGAACAGTATTTTGACCAATCAATTCGCTTATCCTGCACCTAGAAGATGGAACCAATTTGCTCTTTTGATCGTGGGGGTCATCGCGACTTTTCTTTTTATTTTTTCACGGAGGACCGTCTCTTTCATTGCCGGTCTAGCGCTCGGGGTCATATGGGTCAGTACGACATTCCTTTTTTTCGTGAAACAAGGGATATGGCTGACGGTCATGAACCCTCTATTGCTCATCGTTTCTCTTTTTGCTTTTTCAGCCGTATTCTCAATTACTGTGGGACGCAAAGAACAACGGCGTCTTATGGAGCTTGCCACGCGTGACGGTTTGACCGGTCTTTTTGTGATCCGCCATTTCAGGACACTGCTTAATGACGCGGTTGAAGAAGCGCATAAAAAAGAACTGCCCCTGGCATTGATCTTACTGGATCTGGATCATTTTAAGAACATCAATGATACGTACGGGCACCAGGCCGGAGACGCGGTCTTGAAATATGTCGCTCAAACTCTTCAAACCCATATTAAAAACCAATCCGGCAATGCAGAGCAGAATCCGATCGGCCGTTACGGCGGAGAAGAATTTGTCATCATGCTCAAGAGTTGCCACCTGGTGGATGCCGCTTTTAATTATGCCGAGCCGATCCGTAAGGCTTTTGAACAGGGAGAGTTCCATTATGAAGGGATCAAGATCCCTGTGACGATCAGTATCGGGGTTGCGGGATTACATCCCGGCGAAACGGTTCCTGACTTAATGGTCTATCGTGCAGATGAAGCGCTGTATCGAGCTAAAGCCGAAGGGCGTAACCGGAGCTGTATCGAAAAAGAAAGTGCCGGATAGCATTTTAAAAACGAGGGGTTTATGACAAAAAAGATCTTGCTCGTCGATGATGAACCTTTAGTGGTTCAGTTAATGCAACAGCGTTTTGAATCTCAAGATTGGGAAGTTGAAACCGCTCAAGAAGGGCAGGACGCTTTTGAAAAAGCCAAAACTTACCAGCCCGATGTTATTGTCCTGGATATTGCCATGCCCGGTCTTAACGGTTATGAGGTCTGCCGGCGTCTTAAAGAAGACGAGATGACCAAGCATATTCCCGTGATCATGTTCACAGCCCTTCAGGAGGTGCGCCTCGAAGAACGTGCGGCGCGCGCCGGAGCTGCCCGGCTCGTACAAAAACCTTTTGTTAATCATTTGTCGAAAGCGATCGAGGAGATCTTAAGCCAGTCCCGTTAGGTGCGGTTGCGGTTTCAGCTCAGTGGACAGGTCCTTTCTTTCGGGTTATAGTACCCTTTCAGCGCTTTTAAAAAAGTTCTAATCCAATCCCAATCTGAAAAGGAGTTTGCTATGAGTCACGAGAAAGTTTTTACCGATGCTAATTTTCAAACCGAAGTGCTTGGTTCCGGCCAGCTGGTTTTGGTTGATTTTTGGGCGGAGTGGTGCGGGCCCTGTCGGATGCTTGGGCCTGTGGTTGAACGGATTGCTGAGGCGAATTCCGGGAAGGTGGTTGTAGGCAAACTGAATGTGGATGAAAATCCGAAAACACCCCAATCCTATGGTGTGCAAGGTATTCCGACCCTGATCTTCTTTAAAAATGGTCAAGTGGCCCAGCAACTTGTGGGATACCAGCCGCAGGAAAAGATCCAGAAGACCATTGACGCCCTGATCTGAAGAACTTGACCCATAAGCCCGTCAAGTGCCGATCCTTTCAAGGAAAAATATGAAATTCCGCTCTCTTGGAAAAACAGGGCTCAAAGTTTCTGAACTTGGGTTCGGATGCTGGGCCATTGGGGGTGATAGCTATGGGACGGTCAAGGACGAGGATTCTTTAGAAGCTTTGGAGACGGCTTGGGCCTCTGGCGTGAATTTTTATGATACGGCGGATACTTATGGAGAAGGACATAGCGAAACGCTTCTTGGCCGCTTTTTGAAAAGCAAACCGCGTTCACAGATGATTATTGCGAGCAAGGTCGGCTGGGATTTTTATCCGGATTCTCAAAAACATCCTGGGGCCGGGCAAGGCTCCTCTGAGAAAGTGAATCATGTCGGGCATAAAAAAAATTTTAACCCAACCTATATCCGTTTTGCCTGCGAACAAAGCCTTCAACGTCTTAAAACGGAATACATTGACCTTTATCAACTCCACAATCCTTCTCTAGAAGTCCTTCAGCAGGGCCAAGCCATGGAGGTTTTTGAGAAATTAAAGCAAGAGGGGAAGATCCGTTTCATTGGGGTTTCTGTTCATACCGAAGCCGAAGCGGTTGCTCTTTTAAAAGACGACCGGGTTGAGGCTCTTCAATTGATCTTCAATCTTTTGGATCAAAGGATGGCCGACAAAGTTTTTGACCTTGCCGCACAGAGGAATGTCGGGGTCATCGTCCGGGAACCTTTAGCCTCAGGCCTTTTAACAGGAAAGTACCCACCGGGCTATGAATTCCCTAAAAATGATCATCGCCGTCGCTGGCTTCGTGAAAAAAGAGAATATGATTGGGAAAAAATCCGTATGATGCAACAAGTCCTGGCGGGAAAAGATATCCCCTTAGGGAGAGCCGCTTTGGAATTTGTTCTTAGTTTTAAAAACGTTTCAACCGTGATTCCTGGTGCTAAAACAAAAGCTCAGGCTCTTGAGAATGCGGAAGCCGTTTTCAACCCCCGCCTTCAGACGCAGGATTTTCAAGATTTTAAAGAGATTTATGTCCGTGAAGAAATTTTCAAAAAAGGGTTAAACCCAAGATGAGAATTTTCCTTGTTTTTCTGGTCTTTCTTCTCGCGGTCACTTTTTTTCACGATTTTCTGATCGGGATGACCTTGGATCCTTTGCTCGAAAAAGAACTTTCCATTCTTTTTGATATGCCCGTGAACATTGAAGGGATGCGGGTCCATTTGTGGCCCGGGCATGTCAGCGTCAAGAAGATCGAATTTTTGAACCCCCCCGGATTTAAAAGACGGGACCATTTCACAGCCAGACAAATAGATATCTATCTTGATCTTTCAGTGATCGATCATAAATTCATTCGTATTAAAAGGGCGCATTTTAAAGAAGTGATCTTTGCCATTGAAAGTTATATGACCCCTGAAGGTTCGCGGACCAATGTTAAGCACTGGTATCATCACATGGGCCTTGATGAAGACGATCCTCCGCTCCCGCCTCGGCCGTTACCGCCTTCCGATAATGCCGGAGAAGATACCTGGAGGGTGAGGATCGACCGGTTGGAGCTTGAAAAAGGGGCGGTTATTTTTGATGACCGTCGGGTTTCGCCTGTGCGGCACTGGGTCTTCCAGAATTTGAAAGGATACTGGGAAGGTTTTGATTTTATCTCCAAATACACAAGTCCTGTTTTTACCGAATATATTAAGCTCGAAGGAACGTTTGGCGAAAATCCAGCGGCCCGCTTTTCGGGAGAGGGAAAATGTCAGTTCGCTGATGGGGATAATTTTGACATCAAAGCGCAGATCCTCGGAGGTTCCGTGATGGAATATGATTTCTTAATGGAAGGTTTGCCCGCAGAAGTCCGCAAAGGGACTTTTGACCTCAGATCGGAAATGCTTTGCATAGAAAGCAACCTTGATTCAGAACATCAGCTTACCTTGAAGTCTCTGGAATTTGCAGCGCCGACCGCAACCCAGAAATTCTTGAAATATCCTTTCAACACGGCCCTATTCCTTTTGGAAAATCAAAAGACTGTTGAGTTGGATATGAGGGTGGATGGTTACATTGGCGATCCGAAATTCCGTTTTGCCAGCGCTTTTACAAAGGCCCTGCAGAAGGCCTTGATCTATAAAGCGAAAGCGAGCTTGAAGGAATTGCAAAAAGGAACAGTAAAGATCGCAATCGAAACTCCGGATCAGGTGAAGAACGGTCTGGGAAAAGTTACAGCTTTTATGACGGATGCTTTACCCGCGAAAAATCTTCTTGGAGAAAATAAAAATGGAAAAAAATCCTGAGACCCGTGTGGGGGCCGTGACCATCCTCGGACGGCCGAATGTCGGAAAATCCACGCTTTTAAACTGCCTTGTAGGAGAAAAGCTTGCGGGAATTTCCGCAAAACCACAGACGACCCGTGATGTTGTCCGCGGTATTTTAACCGTAGAAGACGGTAAAGAAGTCTCCAGCCCTTATCGCGGGCAGATTATTTTTCTTGATACCCCAGGCATTCATCGCCCGCAGGATCTTTTAGGGGAAGAGATGTTGCGGGATGTCCGAGATTCCCTTGAACAGGCAGATTTGATCTATTGGATGGTCTACCCTTTGCCGATGAAGGGCCCGGAGCGCGAAATTTTAAAATGGATTGAAAAACTTTCAGTCCCTGTCTTCCTTTTGATCAATCAGGTGGACCGTTTCCCCAAGTCGGATATTTTGCTCGCGATCGATTCTTTCCAGAAAGCGTATTCTTTTCGTGAATATCTTCCGATCAGCGCAAAAACCGGAGAACAGATCCCTTTATTGATCCAAAAAACCCTGGAATACCTTCCGAAAGGGGAGTTCCTTTTCCCGGAAGACCAACTTTCGGATCAAAGTCAGCGGTTTCATGTCCAGGAAATGATCCGTGAAAAGATCTTTCTTCACACGGGAGAAGAGATCCCTTACGCGACCACCGTGAGGATCGAACAATTTCAGGAGGAAGCGGTGCCTCTGCATATTGCCGCGACGATCATTGTCGAACGGGAATCTCAAAAAGGGATCGTTGTGGGGAAAGGCGGAGAAAAGATCAAACAGATCGGGCAAGCCGCCCGGCTTGATATCGAGAAATTTCTGGGGCAAAAGGTCTTTTTGGAATTATGGGTCAAAGTCGTTCCGAATTGGAAAACCAACCGTGCTTTTCTCCGGGAAATGAAGCAATCTTGAGCTGGTTTAAAGAGCGAATGCGAAATTGCCGTAGCCATTCTGGGAAAGAAAAGGTATGATGGAATTATGTTAAAAAGCTTTAAAGTTATTTTTATTCTAAGTTGTGTTTTATGGATCACTCAGCCTGTTTTTGCGAAAGGGGAAGGTTGGGATAACCTTAACCGTCAGGTGGTGGGGCTTTATCAATCCGGACAATATCTTGCCGCCATCCCTATTGCCCAGGAAGCTGTTAAAGCGGCCGAACAAACCTTTGGCGGTAATCACCCGAACGTCGCAATTTCGCTGACCAATCTTGCAATGCTCTATGACACTCAAAAACGCTATAGTGAATCATTGCCGCTTTATGAAAGAGCTTTGCAGATAAGGATACAAACATTAGGACCGGAGAACCTTTCGACAGCTGAATCTTTGAGCAACCTGGCGATGGCGTATACGCTCCAAAAAAGACTCAATGATGCCGAGCCTCTTTTTCAACAAGCGTTAAAGATCCGCGATAAGAAGATGAACCCTAACAGCAGCGAGATCGCTGAAACTCTGAATAATTTAGCGGCTCTTTATAATGCAAAAAAACAATATGCTAAAGCAGAAGAACTTTATAAACGATTGCTCCGGATCGATGAAGCGACCTTTGGGCCTCAAAATGCTTATGTCGCAACAGATCTCAGTAACCTTGGCGAGCTGGCCCGGATACGCGGACAGTACAATGAAGCAGAATCTTTCCATCAACAGGCCCTTGCCATCAAGGAAAAAGAATACGGCTCCGAAGATGCCCGTGTTGCGACATCTCTCAATAACCTCGGGTTGGTTTATTATGCCCAGCAGCGTTACGGAGAAGCAGAACCTTTGTTCAAACGCGCCTTGGCGATCCGTGAAAAAAACCTTCAGGAAGGGGACCCGCTGATCGGACAGTCGCTGAACAATCTGGCCGTGCTTTATTATTCTCAGGAAAAATATGCGGATGCGGAACCACTCCTTAAAAAGGCCGTTCAGATCCGAGAAAAAACGTTGGGGCCGAATCACGCGGATGTCGCGCAATCCCTCAACAATCTGGCCGAACTTTACCGGATCGAAGGGAAATATCCGGAAGCCGAACCCTTGTTTGAACGTGCAGCAGAGATCTCGGAAAAAGCGTTGGGGCCGAACCATCCTGTAGTAGGTGTCCTTTTGCAGAATCTAGAAACACTTTATCGCCAGATGGGGGATCAGGAGAAATTAGCGGAAGTTCAAAAACGTTTGCAAGTAATCTATCCTGACCGAAAGATCGAGGTTGATCAAAAACCTTTGTCTAAATCCCAAAAGCCTTCAGAAATCCAATCTTCAAAAATGGCCGCACAACCCGCAGAGCCTCAGCCTCAAGAGGCTTTATCCCCATCCGCCCCAACTGTTCCTTCAAGCTCTGGGATTGCAGCTCCATCAGACCCCGGATCTTCCTTAGATTCTGAATCTCTGTATGAATACGGGGAAGATCCTGACGCTGAGCCCCAACCGCAATCTCAATTATCAGAGAATTTTTAGTTTTATTAAGAGATCTTTCGGGGTAAAAACATGAACATCCTTGTTTTTGGAGCAGGCGCTATAGGTTCCGCTTTCGGAGGATTCCTTTCAAAGCGGCATGCCGTTACTTTGATCGGCCGCAAAGAGCATCTTGAAGTTATTCGGAAACAAGGTTTAAAAGTCACAGGAATCTGGGGCCGGCACACTTTTCATTTTCATCAGCTTGAAAAGGATGCCCGGCAGTTAAAACCCAAAAGCCTCCCTTTTGATCTTGTATTGATCACGGTCAAATCATACGACACAGAAAAAGCTGCCAAGGCCCTTCGGCCTTTGATCCATCCCCAAACCTTATTTATTTCCTTGCAAAACGGACTCGGGAATATCGAAACGCTTGAAAAATATTTGCCGAAAAGCCGGATCCTTGCAGGACGGGTGATCTTTGGCGTTGAATTAAAAAAACCGGGAACGATCCATGTTTCTGTGATGGCATCGCCTACGGCGATCGGAGAAGTCCTTCATCCCAGGGAATTAACTCCTCGGGCGATCAGGATCTCAAAAATATTTGAGGAATCAAAACTCCCATGCCGAGCTGTAAAAAACATCCAAAGTTTTCTTTGGGCAAAAGTGATCTACAATGCAGCACTCAACCCTTTAGCGTCTCTTTTAAGTTCTCATTATGGATTTCTTGGAGAAACGGCTCTGACCCGCGCGATCATGGAGGCGGTCATTAAAGAGATCTATGCGGTAGCGGAAAAAGCAAGGATTCCGCTTTATCCGAAGAATGCGAGAGGATACCAAAAGCTTTTTTATAGCAAACTGCTCCCCCGGACCTATCACCATCATCCCTCAATGTTACAAGACCTACAGCGCGGAAAGCCGACTGAGATCAATGCACTTAACGGCATGGTCGTAAAACTTGGCCGGCGATTTAAAGTCCCTGTTCCTTTTAATGCCTTTTTAACAAAGATGATCCGGGGGGAAGAAAAGAAGAGAGCTAAAAAGATGCGAATTCGGGGAGGTTTTTCCCGATCAATGGCAGGGCGTAAGGGATAAAAGCCGGTTTGATCATGGCTTTTTTTGCGTCGAAGAATTCCTGGGGCAGATACTTTTCATTATGCGGGACCTTTTCAAGAGGGACCGGAGAATAATCGATCCCATATTTTGTTCCGGATTTTCTCTGAAATCCTACCATGACCTTGGTTTTCCCTTGAAGTCCCCATTGGACCGCGATCGCCCCGGCCTGATAAGCTTCTTTCTGATCAACCTCTGAAATGTAAGCCATAGACATACGTTGGATCGTGCCGGGTTTATCAAAACGGGCCCGGACCTTGAGATTCTTTTCGATCATGGAAGCAAGCCGCGCGGCTGTACCTTCCACGTATTTATGGCCGAACGGGTCTGCCGTCACACCTTCATTTTTATCGCCGATACGGTTCCCGCCATGATCGCGGATCGTCTCTGAAATGACAATAATGCAATAACCTACAGATTGCAAAATAGCCTCGGTCCTTCGGATGAAAAAGGTCTCATCGAACGGCACTTCGGGAATGAATAAAAGATGGGGGGCGTCTTGGGGGGATCTTTTAAGCAAAGCGGAAGCAGCAACGATCCATCCGGAATTACGGCCCATCAATTCGATGATCTTGACCGGATCTACGTTCTTCATGGCTTGAGTATCGAGTGCGGCTTCTTGTGTGGCTAACGCAGCGAAACGGGCGACCGATCCGTAACCGGGACAATGGTCCGTCCCCATGAGATCATTATCAATGGTCTTTGGGATGTGGATCACCCGAAGTTCATAACCCACTTGCTCGGCGGCATTCGCGATCTGCAAACTCGTATGGGCAGTATCGTTCCCGCCGATCAAAAAAAGATAACGGACATTTTTTCCCCGGAGATGGGAAACAATCTTTTTTGCATTATCAGGTTTGAGTTTATACCGCGAAGAGCCCAAAGCGGCGGAAGGGGAATGAGCAATCTTCCGGATCAAAGCGGCCGGTTGTTTCTTAAGGTCCACAAAAGAATCTTTTAAAATACCTTCAATGCCGTGAGACGAACCCCAAAAGAAAGGAATTTTTTTACAATGACGTGCGGCATCCACAGCACCGGCGAGGCTTTGATTAATGACCGCAGTGACGCCTCCGGATTGTGCGATCACAGCGTTGCCGTTTAACGAGAAGGCATGGCCTTTTTTCATGAAATTTTTATTTCCTTTTCGAGTTTTCCGCTCAAACTGCAGTATCCTTCAACGCTTAAAATATCGCCCGGTTTTACATTTTCTATAACGATTTCGATCGGCTGAGAAACATTTTCCTGTTGTTCTCCGAAATCCAATGTGCGGATCTCGTTACCGTTAAGACCGATATCGACTTTTTTAATATAGTGGGTCATGCGATTGCTGACCGGGTGGTAGATCACGGCTTTTAGGGTTTGGTTTTCCTTATCGAACTCGATCTTAATATCAGAGGGAGGATGGGCAAAAGCTCGGAAGTTGATTAACATAAAGGCGCAGAGGAGCAAAACTATTTTCTTCATAAGAACTCCTTCATTCTTTTTTAAAGGTCGGAAATTTTAAATTCCCTAATTTATTAATGCTTGGGGTTAGAAGATTAAAAGTCAGCAGGGCAAAAAGTTCCGGCTCATAGCGGAACCCCCATTCGGTCAATAAAAAAATAAATCCGGCAACGCCCGCCCCGAAAAGAACCTTCGGCCATCGCAAGGCCGGGGTGGTTTTGGGTTCGATCAGCATGATAAAAATAAAAAAGTAATTTAAATACCCAAAAATATTCCCCAACGGTGTTTGTTGGGCCAGGGCTTGAGAGCCGAAAAGCAGTAAAGACACCCCCGCATAGCCCAAGATCAATTCTGTCTTTCTGATTTTGTGGACAAAATATAATCCCGCAGGAACGAGAATATACCAAAGATAAGCGCCTTTCCATGCAGTATAGCTTTTTAAAAGAAGAACGGCGAGGAATATCCCGGCGGCTGCCGGATTGAGAAGATTTTTACCACGGAAATGTACAAGATGTTTGAGACTGATAGTAAAGCTTGATGCGATAAAAAGCATCCACCAGGGGGACTTGCTGGAAAGAACAAGGCCGAGAATGAGCCCGGAAGTGATCGAGCTGGCCGTGATCTGGAACTTTCTGTTTTTAAGAAAAAGAAAAAGGCCCTCTATTAAACCGCAAGAAATTCCCGTTAAAAGGATCCCCGAGAGAAGAGAGAGATCCTTTTCTTTTAAGGCTAAAAAAAAGGCAAACGCTGCCAAAAATAAATTCAATTGTGTTTTTATCGAGCTTAAAAGCATGAACACAGATACGATCTCTTTCTTCCTGTCGAATTAACGGCCGATTTGCGGTAGTATAACCTGAGGCAAAATTCAAAACTAGTTAAAACCCGGGCTTAGAGTTAAATGCAGAAGATCATCATCAAAAAAGCCTACGCAAAAATTTGGCGGGCTCCGTTAAAAATACCGTTTCGAACGGCTAAAGGCCAGCACGACCTTCTCGAAAATGTTCTTTACACCATAAAATTATCGAACGAGGTCCGCGGATTTGGGGAAGCGGCGATTGCCTCTCATATTACGGGTGAGACTGTAGAGCGAACATTAAGCAACCTAGAAATATGTTCAAAAAAAATTTCAGGCCGGGAACTTGCTGAATTTCCGGATATTGCCGATGGTTTTAAAGGAATTTTTGACCACAACAAAAGCGCTCTTGCCGCTCTTGAAATGGCGCTTTTGGATGCGCTAACTCAGGTAAAAGGAATGCCTCTATGGCGGGCTTTTGGCACAAAGCTGCGCAGGCTTCGGACGGATATGACCGTGGTGCTGGGGAATGTCCCGGAGGCTGAAACGGCAGCTCGGGAGATTCTCCGGCGAGGGATCCGTTCTTTAAAAATAAAGATCGGAAGAGATTTTTACGAGGACCTTCAACGGGTCATTGCGGTCGCTAAGATCGCTAAAAAAACCTCTATTTATCTTGATGCGAACCAAGGCTTTACTGCTGCGCAGACGTTGAAGTTTTTAAAAGAACTGAAAGCCTTCAAAATAAATCCGGTGCTTATCGAACAGCCTGTCCCGAAAAAGGATTGGGAGGGCCTCAAAAAAGTCACGCGCGAAAGCAAGGCCCTTGTCTGTGCCGACGAAAGCGTTTCTTCAATCGAGGAAGCCAAACGTCTGATCAAGGAGAAGGCTGCGGATATGATCAATATTAAATTTATGAAAACCGGCATCCTGGAATCTTATGAGATCGCAAAATTAGCTAAAAAGAGCGGTATCCGATTGATGATCGGCACCATGATGGAAACCCCGCTTGCCGTAACGGCTGCAGCCCATTTTGCGGCTGGTTTGGGCGGATTTGACTTCATCGATCTTGATGCTCCGTTCTTTATGGCCAAGAATATTACGAGAGGTTCTTATGTCTGCCCGGAAGGTCTTTATGATCTCAGGAAAGTTAAGGCCGGTATCGGAGTGAGGCCTGTCCAGCCATGATCCGAAACCCTTTGGGCATTTTACTGATCCTTGCTTTGATCGAAGGGGCGGTCCTTTTTCTCGCTGCTTTTCCCAAAACAAAAAAATTTTTTCAATTCCCGCCTTTCATGTTCTGGATCTATTTTTTACCGATGGTCTTTTCGGGACTCGATGTTATCCCGCAACAGAGCGGGATTTATCCTAAGATCGGTTTAATGATCCTGCCTGCCAGTCTGGTTTTATTATTAGTGTCCGTGGACTTAAAGGCTATTTTCAGGATCGGCCGTCCCGCATTGTTGATGATGTTCGCGGGAAGCGCAGGGATCATCCTGACCGGGCCGATTGTGATTCTGCTTTTCTGGCCATGGCTTCCCTCGGATGCCTGGTCGGGTTTTGCCGCGCTTTCAGCTTCTTGGACCGGTGGCAGCGCGAACATGCTTGCGGTCAAAGAAGCGATCGGGACCCCGGATAAGATATTCTTACCTATGGTGGTCGTGGACACTGTGGTGGCTTATTCTTGGATGGGGTTATTGATCGCTCTTGCCGGTTTCCAAAAAAATTATGATCGGTGGAATCATTCTGACCCGATGATGATCAATGCCCTTCACCCTAAGATCTCTCAGAACCTGTCTCCAAGTCCGAGCCGGTTCCGGCCCGAATTTTTTATCTTTATCCTTTTTGTCGGTTTTGGCGGCGCTTTTATTTCAACCCGACTGAGTTTTTGGCTTTCCAGTTTAACTCCCATTCCTAAAAATACATGGGTGATCCTTTTAGCATCAACTTTGGGCATCCTTCTCTCCTGGACTCCGCTTAAGAAACTCGAAAATTATGGAGCTTCCCGGATAGGGTATATCCTTCTTTATTTTGTGCTGACTTCTTTAGGAGCCCGGGCCAGTCTTCAAGGGATTTTTGCTATGCCGGTTCTTATTGTTGCAGGGATAACCTGGGTTTTTCTTCATGGATTTGTGCTTTATCTTGTATCCCGATGGACCCGAACGCCCCTTTGTCTTGTAGCAACGGCGAGCCAGGCCAATATCGGAGGCCCGGTATCGGCTCCGGTCGTGGCGGCTGTTTATGAACCTGCCCTGGTGCCTGTGGGCCTTCTTTTGGGGATATTGGGGAATGTGATGGGGACTTATTCCGGTCTTTTTTGTGCCCAGCTATGCCATTTTATTGTTTCTTAAGATTTCTGAAATGTTAAAATGCTCACCTTATGAAAGATCCAAAACCTAAGATCCAAGCGGTTATTTTTGATCTGGGGAACGTGCTGATCAACTATGACGTTCACAAGGCGGCCCGGAGATTTTCCAAAGCCGGGGCGGTCTCTCAGTTTTCGATCTGGTCTCATTTTTTTCTTTCCCATTTTGAACGGGCATATACCCGCGGAGAGATTTCTTCGAAAGAATTTTATCAGGAAGCTTGCCGTGTTTTTAAAAAACCGATCCCTTACCGGCTTTTTAAACATTATTGGAACGATATCTTTTGGGAAAATCCCGGCATGGACCGTTTATTGAAGAAGATCAAAAGGCATTACCCGCTGTATCTGATTTCCAACACTAATGCCATGCATTTCAATCATCTCAAAAAACATTTTAAGATCCTTCGTCATTTCAAAAGGAAGTTCCCATCTCATGAAGTCAAAGCGAGAAAACCTGAACTGAGGATCTATAAACGGGTGCTGAAAAAGATCAAGCTTCAACCCGAAGAGACTGTTTTTATTGATGATATGAAAAGTTTTGTCCGGGCTGCCAAGAGGGCAGGGATGCATGCGATCCGTTTTAAAACGCTCCGTCAATTGATCCGAGATCTTCGCCGTCTGGGAGTTCGATTCTGATCGGGGAAGTATGAATAATTTCTTCAAAACAGCTCTTCTTTTAACCCTTCTTACGCTTTTAGTCCTGTTCTGTGGTTATGCGCTTGGCGGGATCGTTGGGTTGCGTTGGGCATTCCTCTTGGCTTTTGCCATGAATTTTTTAGCTTATTGGTTCAGCGACCGGATGGTTCTTGCGATACATCGGGCGCAGAAACTGGAGGAGCATGAAGCCCCTGAGGTTTTTTCGATTTTACAGGAACTTTCACAAAAAGCCGGG
>CAYQTU010000032.1:0-14168 GCA_964420575.1 uncultured bacterium | reverse complement strand
CCTCCAGGGGGGCCTTATAAGCCGGAACATTATAAGTACTAGTCCTAGAAATAAGCACTTAATAAAAAGTCTTCACAGCCGATGATATAGGTGGGTTGTTGAAGGTCAAATTCAAATTTGAATTAAACGATAATGCTTATGAATCAGGATGAGGAAACCTATCTTGTGGACAATAGTAATCGAGTTCTTCTCATAGCCATTGTTCTCGGAAATATTATTCTGCTCCTTACGGACTCTTACCTTGCCTACACTACAAGAAGCCCGATCACTCATCTCTTCGGTATTTTTTATATCCAGGCCTGCGACTTCGTAGAAAATGTTTGGAGAGAACAGTTAGTCCCCAAGCTGGGCTTCCCGGAGCTCGGGTTCAAAGTTTATAAAGCCCTCGCATTGGCTTTTCTCTACAGCATTGTTTGCGGAGCCTTAGTGATTGTTCTGACCTCGGTCTTAAAAGTTGCCTTAAAGATATTCCGTATCCTTTTTGGCGACGAATAAGTTCCCGCAGAAGATTTTCTTACCCGGATTGAACCTAGCTTTAGTTTAAGAACAGGAAGGCTGTTTTGACCCATGAAATAAATGGGCCAGGTACGGTTCCGATCATTACCGTTCCGACAAAAAGGATTCCTGCACTTAGGAGAAGAGAAGAAGAAGGATGGAAGACCGTGTGCTGTGGCGCTGGGGCCAGATACATTAAGCGAATAATCCTGAAATAATAATAAGCAGCAATTGCGCTGTTAATGATGGCGGCAATGGCCAGGGTAAAAGCCTTAGCCTCAATAGCTCCCGCGAAAACGTAAAATTTTCCGATGAACCCTGCCAAAGGGGGAATGCCGGTTAGAGAAAGCAAAAAGACCGCAAAAAAAGCTGCGATCAGAGGGGACCGTTTTGAAAGTCCGGCATAATCTTCGATTTGTTCACTTCCCGTCGCTTCAGAAACCAAGAGAACAATCGCAAAAGCGCCGAGGTTCGTGAAAAGATAAGCTAAAAGATAAATTAAAACCCCTTGAAGCCCTACAGAAGAAAAAACAGCAAGACCCATTAAAATATATCCCGCCTGAGCGATACTCGAATAGGCCAAAAAGCGTTTGATGTTGTTTTGCGAAATCGCAGTGATATTGCCTAAAGTCATGGTCAAAATGGAAAGAAGAGTAAGGATCGGGGTCCATTCTGAAGTTAAAGGAGAAAAAATCGTGGCGAGAACACGGATCAGAACCGCAAAGCCGAGAGCTTTAGGCCCTACAGTTAGAAAGGCCGTGACTGGGGTCGGAGCCCCTTCATAGACATCGGGGGCCCACATATGAAATGGGGCCATGGAGATCTTGAACCCTAGTCCGGCGAAAAAGAAAAGAACAGCTATCTTTCCAAGCGGGCTAAACGACGAGGAAAAGGCCTTCCCGATAACAGGAAGTTCCAGAGAACCCGAAATGCCATAGACCAACGACATCCCATAAAGCATAATCGCTGAAGCGACACTCCCAAACAGGAGATATTTGATCGCGGCTTCTTTAGATTTGACATCCTGCTTAAGGAACCCTGTCAGGATGTAGGAGATCAAAGAAACGAATTCTACGCTCAGGAAGATCATTAAAAGGTTGTTAGCGCAACCGACCAAAATCAAAGCAAAAGCCATTAAAAGAAAAAGCCCGTAAAATTCACCTTCATAGCGGTCCCGAAGGGGAGAGTATCGGCCCGCAAACCATAAGGCAAAAGCCACCGAGATCAAAGCCAGATATCGGAAAAAGTGGGCGAATGGATCTAGATAAAAGAAACCATAAAAAAGAGATAAGGGTTGGGAAGGTTTTTCAAGGAGACATAAAGTCAAAGCTGTTATAGCCAAGCAGAAAAACCCGACGATCCGCTTGCGGCGAATAAAAAGATCCATGAAAAGGGCTATAAAAGCCCCTCCCAAGAGCGTCAGCTCGGGAACAAAATGTCTTAAACTTTCAACGACGTTCACGAAACCCTCCCAACAACAGTTTGAAGAAGCCCGTCCAAAGTAGGGATCATATAATCCAGGATCAAGCGCGGGTAGACGCCAATCGCTAGAATGAAAACCATCAGGGGGACCAGCGTAAGAACTTCCCGGGTCTGGATATCGGAGAGTCCGGCCCATTTCTGGTTCAGTTTTCCGAGAAGCACGCGTTGGATCATATAAAGAAGGTAAGCTGCCGCCAAAATGATCCCAATGACCGCAAGCCCTGTGGCCCATTTTGAGTATTGATAAGAACCTAAAAGCGTAAGGAACTCGCTGATAAAACCGCTTAATCCCGGCAGGCCCAGCGAAGCCAGTGCGAAGAAGGTCAAGATCCCGGCATAGGCCGGCATTTTAACCCCTAGCCCACCAAAATCGTTCAGGTCACGGGTATGGGCCCGATCATAGAGGACGCCCACTAAAAAGAAAAGCCCGCCGGTAATAGTTCCGTGATTGAACATCTGAAGCATAGCTCCGCGAAGACCGTCTGCATTCAATGCAGCGAGTCCTAAAAGGACAAAACCCATGTGGCTTACGCTAGAATAGGCGACCATCTTTTTGAAATCCGTTTGGGCTAATGCGACAAATCCGCCATAGATAATTCCGATCACAGCCAAGACTGCCATGGCTGGTTTGAACCATACTGTGGCATCGGGGAATAAAGGATAACTAAATCGGAAAAAACCATAAGTCCCCATTTTAAGCAATATTCCGGCCAGAATGACGCTAATAGGTGTCGGGGCTTCTACGTGAGCGTCAGGGAGCCAAGTGTGGAATGGGAAAATAGGGACTTTGATCGCGAAACCCAAAAAGAAAGCCATAAAGGCAATCTTCTGGAACAGAAAGTCTCGCGATACCCCGATCAGTTGGGTCATATCAAAGGTATGCGGGGACGAAGTGAAATAGAGGGCTAAAATTCCAAGCAGCATAAAAAGGCTTCCCGCTAAGGTGTAAAGAAAAAATTTAATAGCGGCATACTCCCGGCGTGGGCCTCCCCAGATCCCGATCAAAAAATACATCGGGACCAGCACAACCTCCCAGAATACATAGAAAAGGAAAAGGTCCAGCGCGAGAAAAGTCCCCATCATTCCCGTTTCAAGTAAAAGGTAGAGAAAATAATATTCTTTTTCGCGCCCTCCATGAACGCGGACATGGGTAAAAGACCCGAGGCAGGCTAATATCGAAATGATCGCGGTCAAAAAAACCATCGGGAAACTGATCCCGTCGGTTCCTAGGAGGTATTGGACGTTGAATTGGGGGATCCAGATGGCACGTTCCATCATTTGAAAACCGCTCTGAGCCGGTTGAAATAAAGAAAGAGCGTAAAAAGTAAAACCGCATGTGACAAGGGTTGTCCCTAAGGCCAGCCATTTGATTAAAGCCTTTAAATTGTTCGGAATGAAAAGAATCGCGCAAGCACCGAGAAGCGGCGTAAAAACGATCCAGGATAAAAGATGTGAGGTCATCATGAAAACTCCTTATGTCATTTTAAGTTCAAAAAGTAGAAAGGCTAGGACGCATAAAAATACGATCAAAAGATAATTCTGGATCAAACCCGTCTGAAGACGTTTAATGATTGAGTTCAGAAAATGCACCAAAGTCCCCATAAAATTGACCAGGCCGTCTACGATATGAGCATCGATCCAATTTTTAACCCGGCTGAGCCACAAGGTCAGAGTCCCCGTTCCGTTCACCGCGCCGTCAACGACCGCGGCATCGAATCCGAAAAGCGCTCTGCCTAACGCAAGAAAAGGCTTCACGATACAGACGGAATAGATCTCATCGATATAGAATTTATTTAAAGACAAAAGATAAAGAGGATTAAAAATTTTAGCGATCTTCTCAGGCCAATGGAGTTTCTTGAGATAAAAAATTCCGGCCAGGACGATCCCGGAAACTGCCGCGGCAATAGAGCAGATCATGATTGAGATGGAAGGTTCATATTCAGGATAATGGGTCACATGGGCAATGATTTGCTGGAACCAATTTTTCATGATCGGAGATCCCGGAAAGCCGATAAAAAAAGACCCGATCGCAAGTCCCCAAAGGGGAAGTGTCATTACTGCGGGGGATTCGTGGGCATGGACCTTTGCATTTCGGGCATGTCCAAAAAAAGTCAAAAAAATCAGCCGGAACATATAGAAAGCGGTCATGAAAGCGGTTAAAAGCAGGATCCCAAAAACAACGGGATGCCCCGAAGCATAAGCCGTGAGCAGGATCTCATCCTTGGACCAGAATCCAGAAAGAGGAGGGATGCCGGCAAGGGCCAGGCTTGCGATGATGAAAGTAGCTGCGGTATGCGGCATCTTCTTTAAAAGTCCGCCCATGTCCCGGATGTCTTGAACATGCGTTCCGTGGATCACGCTTCCTGCTCCCAAGAAAAGAAGCGCTTTAAAGAATGCATGCGTGATCAAATGGAAAGTTCCGGCGCCTAATCCTGAGAGACCGAGAGCTGTGACCATGTAGCCCAGTTGGGAAATAGTGGAATAGGCCAGGATCCTTTTGATGTCCGTTTGCGTAAGAGCAATAAAAGCTGCCATGAAAGCCGTGAGAGTTCCGATTGCTGTGACGACAGGCAATATATTGGGAACGGCCATAAATAAAGTAAAAGAACGGGCCACGAGATAAACCCCTGCGGCAACCATGGTTGCGGCATGGATCAGGGCGCTGACAGGTGTCGGGCCTTCCATGGCATCCGGTAACCATACGTGTAATGGGAACTGAGCTGATTTTCCGATCGTACCGCAGAAGATGAGTAAAGCAGCCATGGCAAGCAAAGGAAGGTTCAGAGCGCTGGTCCCTTGATGAACGTGGGTCATGATCATGTTCATTTCAGAAAAGTTCAGCGTTCCGATCGCTGTAAAAAGCGTTAAAAACCCCAAAAGGAAACCAACGTCTCCGACGCGCGTGGTCAAAAAAGCTTTAAAACAGGCTTTAGCCGCTGATTCTTTTTCAAAATAAAAGCCGATCAAAAGATAAGAACATAACCCCATGATCTCCCAGGCCATGAAAAAGAGAAGATAGTTATCTGAGATTACAAGGGTCAGCATGGCGAACATGAAAAGTGAGACATAAGCAAAAAAACGGCTATAGCGCGGATCCCCGTGCATGTAACCTGAAGCATAAATCTGGATCAGCGTACCGACGATCGTGACCATGAAAAGCAATGCCGCAGAAAGGGGATCCATCAAGTAGCCGAACTTAAGAGCAGTTTGGCCAAGGATCAGCCATGTTCCTTGTTTTGCGAATTGAGCCCCTTGGAAAACCTCCCAACAGACAGGAAGAGCCAGGGCAGAGGCCAGGACGGAGGCGGCGATTGAAAGCCATGCCGCCCGGTAAGAAAGCCACTTACCGAAAAGGATATTGACCACAAAAGCAAGGAGCGGCAGTAACGGAACGAGAAAAATTTGATCGGGAGTTACCATTTCAGTAAATGAACCTCATCGGTATAAATCGTTTTCTTAATACGGTAAAGCGCTAATACGATCGCTAAGCCCACAGCCGCTGCGGTGGCGGCTATAGCGATCACAAAGAGTGCGAAAACTTGGCCGGTTTCCGGGGCAAGCGAAGTGCTTTTTGCAAAGGCGATCAAATTGATATTTGCGGCGTTCAACATAAGCTCGATCGAGATCAAGATTCCGATAATGTTTCGGCGGACCAAAGCTCCGTAAACGCCGATCGAAAAAAGCAAAAGAGAAAAAATTAAAAGATGCTCTAACGGGATGATCATGACTTATCTTTCTTAGCGATAACGATCGCGCCGATCAAGGCCGCGATCAGGATGACAGAGATGACTTCAAAAGGGAAGACATAGGTGGTCATGAGCGCTTGTCCGAGATCAAAGACGGAGACCCTGGCGTGCAGCGCCCCCGGAGCGACCGGCCAGCGTGTCTTGAGGATCAAAAAGACCATCCCGGCGATAAAAAGGATAAGACTGATGATCGCAGCAAAACTCTGTTTATTGGTCTGCCGGATCGTTCTTTCGCCTAAATGTTCAGTGAGCATGATCGCAAAGATGATCAATGTCATCACTGCTCCGACATAAAGCAGGATCTGGACTGCGGCGATGAAATCCGCATGAAGGACGATATAAATTCCAGCAACTCCGATCAATACAGCAACCAGGCAAAGCGCGGAATGGAAGAGATTCCGGAGTGTAACGACCCCCAAGGCAAAGACCAATATCAGGGCCATTCCCGCATAAATCCCTAATTTTGAAAATAAAGTCAAAAATTCCATAAGGTCAGTCCACCCATAAGTAAGAACGTTTTTCCGGGATAAACGAACGGTTCAATTTTACGAGCATGCCGAATGAAAAAATAAGGACGATGATCGCACAAGACCAGGAGACAAAAGCAGGAACAAAAGGCCAAAGGCCCGTGACCAGGATATTGATCAAGGTGAGCGGGAGAAGAAATTTCCATGCAAACCCCATGAGCTGGTCGACGCGGAACCTCGGGAATGTCCCCCGGAACCAGATCATCACAAAGATCAAAATAAAGGTCTTTGCGAAAAACCAAATCCAGGAAGGGAAGAAAGGTCCTTGCCACCCCCCGAGGAAAAGAGTTACCGCAAGTCCGGAAAGCGTAAATGCATTCATGTATTCTGCCATATAAAAAAGCGCAAATTTCATCCCGCTATATTCGGTATGAAACCCTGCGATCAGTTCTGATTCCGCCTCCGGGAGATCGAAGGGAGGACGGTTGCATTCAGCTACCGCGCAAAGAAAAAAGATCACAAAACCGACCAAGCCCCACGGGGTGAAAACAAACCACTCAAGCCCCCAAGAACCGCCTTGAGCGGTTACGATGGCGTTGGTGGAAAGACTCTGGCTCATCATCATGACGGGGACTACGGAAAGCGTCATCGGGATTTCATAAGAGATCATTTGAGCGGCGGTCCGCATGCCGCCTAAAAGGGAATATTTATTCCGCGAAGCCCAACTTCCCATAAAGATGGGGATCGTTGTGATCGAAGAAACCGCGATAAAATAAATTAATCCAATATTCAGGTCCGTTGCGGTCATGTGTTGTCCAAAAGGAACTACAAGAAAGACCATAAGCGCAGGAACGACAATGACCACCGGGGCAAGGAAATGGATCAGTTTGTCGGCATGGGCCGGAACGATATCTTCTTTTGTGAACATTTTAATTCCGTCCGCGATAGGCTGAAGAAGCCCCCAGATCCCGACGCGGTTAGGACCGTAACGATTCTGGATACGGCCGATCACTTTTCGTTCCAGCAACGTGAGATACATCATGATCAGCGGGCCGAGGCACAGGATCGCGATCGCGCTAATGACGATCGAAGCAAGAATCACGATCCAATCCGGCAAAAAGCGGGCCAAGAGATCAAGGAGCCATCCCTTTGCGTTCACAAAGATCAAATTTAAAAAGTTCATCCAATCGTTCATGGGTTCTGTTTAGGAGCGGTAGCTGCCGCAGCTTTTTTCTTTTCTTCAGCGACCCGGCGTTTTTGATCGACGGTCTTAGCCCCTTCCGGCCGGATCTTTTGGAAATATTCGTTAGATTTCAGCAGAGCTTCTTTAGGTTTTATTAATTCGTCAAATCGATTTTGAGCGGATATTTCAAAAGCATGATCCATATAAATAGAATCAAAGGGGCATACCTCTTCGCAAATCCCGCAATTCATGCAAAGGCCGTAATCGATCTCAAAAATTTCAGGTTTACGGGCCGGTTTTCCCGCAGCATCGGTTTTCATGACGATATAAATACATTTTGTCGGGCATTCCCGCTCGCAGATCCCGCAAGCCACACAGCGCAATTGTTCCGGGGTTTGATCATAAATAAGGAACGGGAAGTTCCTGGAATTCTCAAATGCTTTAGCACGCTCTTCAGGATATTGGACCGTAAAAATGCCGCCGTTATCCGGTTTCATAAAATAGGAAGTTGCAAAATTCTTAAGTGTGACGAGCATCCCTTTAAGAACACCCATACCAAAGGTCATCATCGGTCCGTCTCCCCGAGCACAATATCGATGCTCCCGAGAATAATAATAGCATCTGCGATCTTTTGGCCGAGGCACATTTCCTCAAGCACGGTCAGATTGATCAAGGAGGGAGCGCGTACATGATACCGCCAGGGCTGTGGCGTTCCGTCACTCACTAAATAATAGCCTAATTCACCTTTTGGGGATTCAATGCGGCCGTAGGCTTCTCCTACAGCCGGTTTAAAATTACGCGGCATTTTGAGATAAGGGGCTGTTTTTTTATTGAGGATCTCCCCTTGAGGAAGTCCAGCCAAGGCCTGCTCAAGAATCTTCAGGCTTTCCCGCATTTCAAGGATGCGTACGTAATAACGGTCGTACACATCGCCTTTCTGGCCGAGCGGGATCTTAAAATTAAAGCGATCATAAATACTGTAACGATCTACTTTACGGATGTCATAGTTCACACCGGAGGCGCGAAGTACAGGCCCTGTGATGCTGGCATTGATCGCAAGTTCTTTGGGAAGGATCCCTACATTCTGACACCGCATGCAGAGGATCTCATTTTTAGTGAGCAAGGCCTCAAATTCATCAAGAAAAGCCGGAAGTTTTGAAACGATCTTTTGGATCGCCGCTAATTCTTCGTGTGCTAAATCGCGCTTTACGCCGCCAAAACGGAAATAATTACACATAAGACGCGAGCCGGCTAATGTTTCAAAAATATCCAGGATTTTTTCCCGTTCGCGGAAGGCATAAAGGAGAGGAGTAAAAAAAGCTCCAAGATCATTCAATAAGAACCCGACAAGCATCATGTGGTTCACAATACGGGCAAGTTCTGCCATGATAACGCGGATGTATTCGGCCCGTTCCGGGACTTCGATCCCCGCTAATTTTTCAACAGCTAGAGCATAGCCGAAATTATTGGTCATGGAGTTAAAATAATCCAAGCGGTCGGTATAAGGCATGACCGCCGCATAAGGAAGGTTCTCTGCGATCTGCTCATGATTGCGATGAAGATAGCCCATGACCGGTTTTAGAGCGCAGATCTTTTCGCCTTCCAATATCACATTCATCCGGAACACGCCATGCGTGGAAGGGTGCTGAGGGCCGAAATTGATCTCAAGCGTTTGCGGCCCTTCAAATTTTTGATTCGTTAAGGTTTCCATAATTTTGATGATCTAATTCCTGGGTTTTACGGGTTTTTGTGCAACGGCGCGTTTGCCCGAGGCATTAAGTTCCCCAGCCATTTTTTTAATGTTTTCCGGAACGGAGACTCGTCGAGCTTCAAGCCATTCGATATCTTGGGTCTCGAGGACATCTGCGTCTTCTTGCTCATAATCTTTTCGAAGGGGATAACCTTCGAACCCTTCCCACATGAAGAGGCGTCGGAGATCAGGATGCCCTTCGTAAAAGATGCCAAAAGTGTCATAAGCTTCCCGTTCCTGATATTCTGCTCCGCGATAGAGGGGAACCAGCGAAGGGACAACGGCTTGGGTCTTTGGAACACGAACGCGAAAGATCGCCGGCCCTTGTTTTTTTTCGATGGAATAAAAATGATAGACCGATTCAAGATATTCCAAATAATCTGCGCCGGCGACCGACGAAAGATAATCTAACCGGAGCTCTGGGTTCTCTTTTAAAAAAGAGGCGACCTGTGAAAGATTTTGAGGGTCTTCGATAAGGAACGAATCCCGGACAAGACGGAATTTGATCCCCGGCAATTTCGCTTCAAGTTCTTTTTTGATGAGATCTATAAAAGGATTCATGTTAGGACGCAGCTCCAGGGTTTGAAGAAGCAGCGACCCCTTCAAGGTTCGGAGCTTTTTGCTTTTTCCCGGTAAGGATCGGTTGCCCATAGTGTTCCTTACGGGAGTCTTTTTGGGAGGGGCGCCATACCTCCGGGTTATATTTAGGAATGAGCCCGTAAGGCCCAAGTTCCGGGATCGGGAATTCTCGTTTTAACCCTTTTTGATACCATTCAGCCTTCAAGATCTCTTGAGAAGCGATCTTTTCCTGAAGTTTCATAAGTCCGTAGAGCAAAGCTTCGGGACGTGGAGGACAACCGGGCAAGTGAATGTCAACGGGGATATAACGGTCGATCCCTCGCAAAACATTATAGCCATCCACAAAAGGGCCTCCGCTAATTGCGCAAGCGCCCATCGCGAGCACATATTTAGGCTCGGGCATTTGATTGTAGAGGCGAACGACTTGAGGGGCCATTTTTTTAGTCACCGTCCCTGAGACGATCATCAAGTCAGCCTGTCTTGGGGAAGCACGGAACAATTCGGCGCCGAACCGGGCGATGTCATAGCGCGCGCAAGCCGCAGCGATCATCTCGATGGCGCAACAAGCCAAGCCGAACTGTATCGGCCAGATCGAACCTCTCCGGCCCCAATTGTAGAGAAAATCCAGAGAAGTCATGAAGACGCCTTTCTTTTCAAGATCGGCGCGCAGTTTTTGGTCTACAGTTGATTCGTTTTTTGTAAATCCCATAAGGTCTTCTTAGGTTAATGCGGGAAGATCATTCCCATTCGAGCATTTTTTTCTTCCAGGCGTATACGAGGCCGAAAGCAAGGATGGCGATGAAGATCACCATTTCCACAAAGGCGAAAAGCCCTAATTTTTTAAAGGCAACGGCCCAAGGGTAAATGAAGACGGTTTCTACGTCAAAAATGACAAAGATCAAAGCATAAATGTAGTATTGAACTTGATACTGGATCCAAGGATTCCCTTTAGAATCCAAGCCGCATTCATAAGCCGCTGTTTTATCTTTTGAAGGTTTCTTAGGAGCTAGAAACCACGCTAAAATAAGCGGGATCAGGGCAAAAATCAGTGAAAAAACAATGAAAATGCCGATAAATAAGTATTGGTAGAAATATGAATGTACTGACATAGGCCTGCCATTATAAGGATAAAGGCTATAAAGTCAATTAAGATAAGGGGTTATAAAAAACCAGACATGGAACCTTTAAGAGCCAGGTGCGATGAAAACTTCCCCGATTAATACCTCTTTAACTCATCTCCCACAAGGTGCATTTAATGATTTTTTCAAGATCCTAGGAGCCTTTCTTTTTTCCAGGCTTTGGACGGCTCTTTTTGTCTATATCGGGAATGCCCATGCACCTGTCAGAATCCAAGATTCGCAAACCTGGATGGGGGTCTCTCAGGCATGGCTTAACCCTTGGACGCTTTATGACACGGAATGGTATTTAAAGATCGCGCGATCGGGTTATGATGCGGTCAGCACGGTTTTTTTCCCTTTATATCCCGCACTCTTGTCTTTAGCAGGCCCCGGGGATATCGGGATGAGTTTTTGGGGGGTCATCTTGTCCCAGATCTTTTTTTTAGGAGGACTTTATTATCTTTACCGGTTGACGGTGCTTGATTTTGGGGAAGGAGTAGCGAGGACGGCGGTTTTTCTTTTGGCATTTTTTCCGACCACGGCTTTTTTCAGCGCTGTTTATACCGAATCGTTATTTCTCTTTTTAAGCGTTTCGGCTTTTTATTATGTCAGGAAAGGAGGCTGGGGGAGAGCCGGGCTTTTAGCGGGTCTAGCGGGGCTGACGCGTAATTCGGGATGGATCCTGTGGATCATGCTGGTGGTCGAATATTTTCAATATATCCGCCGTGAGAAAAAGCCGGTGAAAGGGCTTGATCTTCTGGCGGTTTCTTTGCCTTTGGCGGCCTTTGCGGGAGTGATGATTTATTTTGGGGTTCGATTTGGTGCGTTGGGAGTTGGGGTAGAAAGTCAGCAATACTTTTTCCGGTCCTGGGCCTGGCCCTGGACCCCTGTTCTGAAGGACCTATTTATCTCAGTCCCTTTCTTTATGAGTAGCGGACTTGATCTTTTCATCACTCTCCTGAACTGGGTAGCTATTTTTTGGGTGATAGGGTTATTGGTGCAGTACCGGAAGGCGACGCCGATCTCTTATGCGGTTTATCTTTTGTGCATCCTGATGATGCATCTTTGTAATGCAAGGATCGTCCCTCCATACACCATCGGTTCAGTGCGCTATCTTGCAAGCACTTTTCCCTTCATCCAGCTTTTTGCAAAAAGCACAGAAAAGATCCAATGGGCAACTTCCTTGAAATTTCTCGCTCTTCTCTTTTATTTATTCATCAGCGCAGCTTTATCGTATCTGTTTGGTTTTAAATTATTTTTAGGGTAGAGACTTCCTATGCTGAAAAATGAATTTTTCAAAAGAATATCCGGAAGAAAACAGGAGATCATTGTTACGGGAGGACTTTTTCTTGCGTCCAGGCTTTGGACGGCTCTTTTGGTCTATATCGGGAATTTTCAAAAATTCACGGAGTTCACAAAAACATGGCCAGGCATTCCGCACCCTTGGTTGAATGCCTGGACAGCCTGGGACACGGAATGGTATTTAAAGATCGCGCGATCGGGTTATGATGCGGTCAGCACGGTTTTTTTCCCTTTATATCCCGCACTCTTGTCTTTAGCAGGCCCCGGGGATATCGGGATGAGTTTTTGGGGGGTCATCTTGTCCCAGATCTTTTTTTTAGGAGGACTTTATTATCTTTACCGGTTGACGGTGCTTGATTTTGGGGAAGGAGTAGCGAGGACGGCGGTTTTTCTTTTGGCATTTTTTCCGACCACGGCTTTTTTCAGCGCTGTTTATACCGAATCGTTATTTCTCTTTTTAAGCGTTTCGGCTTTTTATTATGTCAGGAAAGGAGGCTGGGGGAGAGCCGGGCTTTTAGCGGGTCTAGCGGGGCTGACGCGTAATTCGGGATGGATCCTGTGGATCATGCTGGTGGTCGAATATTTTCAATATATCCGCCGTGAGAAAAAGCCGGTGAAAGGGCTTGATCTTCTGGCGGTTTCTTTGCCTTTGGCGGCCTTTGCGGGAGTGATGATTTATTTTGGGGTTCGATTTGGTGCGTTGGGAGTTGGGGTAGAAAGTCAGCAATACTTTTTCCGGTCCTGGGCCTGGCCCTGGACCCCTGTTCTGAAGGACCTATTTATCTCAGTCCCTTTCTTTATGAGTAGCGGACTTGATCTTTTCATCACTCTCCTGAACTGGGTAGCTATTTTTTGGGTGATAGGGTTATTGGTGCAGTACCGGAAGGCGACGCCGATCTCTTATGCGGTTTATCTTTTGTGCATCCTGATGATGCATCTTTGTAATGCAAGGATCGTCTTGCCTTACACTATGGGAACGCTCAGGTATATGGCAGCGACTTTTCCTTTTATTCAGCTTTCTGCAAAAAGTGTTTGTGAAAAAACATGGTCTTCTCGCGAAAGCATCATGCTCATTATTTTTTATATCGTCATCAGCG
The DNA here is from genome assembly GCA_964420575.1 of uncultured bacterium. Lineage (GTDB taxonomy): Bacteria > Omnitrophota > Omnitrophia > Omnitrophales > Aquincolibacteriaceae > CAYQTU01. Next base: position 949 of record CAYQTU010000032.1, on the reverse strand, counting down.
GAGCTGTTTCGTATTTTTTTGGGTTTAAGGTTTTTTTAGGATAAAAATTAGGCGAGCGGCTTCTTTAATTTTCGGACAGTAAAGTAGAAAATAGACTCTTGAGTTTCGTATAGAGGCCCTTCCATACACTCCCGGAGTTTAGGGATAAGCCAAAAGCGGATCTGTGAAAAGATATATTGGAAACGGCCGTTCTGACAGTCCCGGATCAGGCGTTCCGGATTCCAAAGGCCTTGTTCTGCTAGAGGATAAGAGCATCCTAAAAAAACAGGCTTCTTATTTTTTTCAAGAAGAGAAAGATCTTCACACAAAATATCCCCGGATGAATTTTTAACAGCCCGATCCAGCCTTTCTTTGAGGGCATGATTTCTCATCCTTGCCCCTTCAATGAAAGGTTCAAAAGGGTGTTCGATCACATACCCTGAGATATAAGCACTGATGAAAGCTTGAGCAAAGACCGTTGCGATGATCATGAAATAGCGGGCTCTGAATTGCGGATAATCCCCGACTTCTTGAAGTTTTTGATAGCTGATAATGGCAGCGATAAGGATGATGCTGATCGCGGGTTCGATAAAGTAATTGAGGTTAGAGCCGGTCATGCCGATCGCAGGAAGGGAAAAAACATTAAGTAAAAGATAGAGCCAGTAAACAAGATCGTCTTGAGATGGCTTTTTTTTCAAGAACACAAAAGAAAAAATAAAAAGAAGCAGAACAGAAAGAGAGATGCAAAAGCTGTTGATCCCCTTCACAAGGACAGAGAGAAGCATGCTCCTTTGTGCGGTCAGCAGGAACAGATGTTTAAAGGCTTCTCCGTGGGTGTAAAGGTTCAGCAAGGAAAAAAGGATCGCGATCGGGATCAGATAGGCGGCAAGATAAGAGAAGAAATATTTCCGCTGCTCTTTCCGGATCAAGGCGTAAAGCAAGACCGCCGCAGGCGCAAGCACCGCATTCT
>CAYQTU010000031.1:0-14695 GCA_964420575.1 uncultured bacterium | reverse complement strand
GGCCGGATCAACCGCTTGGCCGGCCTCTTTCCGGAACGCCGGATACCGTTTCGCGTATGACACGCAAAGACCTTTTAAGCTTTAAGAGCCAGCATCATCATCCTAAGAATATCCTCGTTTCGGTCTCCGGGGACATTAAACACCAGGAAACATTAGAAAAGATCATGGCGATCTACGGGGCAAAAAGCTCCAAGAAGCCTTCAGCTTTTGTAAAAGCCCAAAGCTACCAACAAAAGCCCCGGGTGAACTTTTTGGAAAAGAAAACAGAACAAACCCATTTGGTGCTCGGACTCCATGGTCTTCCGCGGAACCATCCGGATCGGTATAAAATGGGGCTTTTGCATATTTTGTTAGGAGCCAATATGTCCAGTCGGCTTTTTGAAGAGGTGCGTGAAAAAAGAGGGCTTGCTTACGAGATCAAATCCGGGATCGTGGCCTATCAAGATGCAGGGGCATTTACCATTTCGGCCGGGGTTGAAACCAAGAAAGCCGTAAAAGCCGTTCAACTGATCCTTAAAGAACTTGGGAAAATACGGAAGAAATTCGTCAGTTCAGATGAGCTTCGACGCGCCAAGGATTATTTCATGAGTCAGGTTTATTTAGGGGTTGAAGACACGTTGGACCATTTGCTTTGGGCCGGCGAGAAGCTCCTTTGCGGAGATGAGCTTCCGAATAAAGAAGAGATCCGCAAAAAGGTAGAATCCGTAACGGTTGAAGAGCTTCGAGAGCTTGCGAGGAAGATCTTTTATACTAAAAATCTTAATCTTGCCCTGATCGGTCCGGTCGATAAAAAAACGCAGAACGAACTTAAGACGAATCTCGTAATCGAAGGAAACTGAAAGGTGACCCCTTGAAAAAAATTTTTATTGCTCCAAGTATTCTATCTGCGGATTTTGGCCGTCTTGCCGATGAGATCCGGGATGTTGAAAAGGCCGGGTGTGATGTGATCCACATCGATGTGATGGATGGCCATTTTGTCCCGAATTTAACGATCGGTCCGCTTGTGGTCAGTGCGGTCCGTAAAGTGACTCAGCTTCCGCTGGACGTCCATCTTATGATCGCAGACCCAAGCCGCTATGTTGCGGAATTCCGGAAAGCCGGAGCCGATTGGATCACTGTTCATGTAGAAGCGGAAAAAGATGTCCTGAAAGTTTTGGAAGGAATCAAAAAACTTGGGGCGAAAGCGGGTATTTCATTGCGGCCCAAAACCGCGGTGGAAGACCTTTTCCCTTTTCTTGATATCCTGGATCTTGTTCTTGTCATGTCGGTCGAGCCGGGTTTCGGAGGGCAAGCCTTTATGCCGGAAATGACGGAAAAGATCCGAAAATTGCGCGCTCGGTTCTCCGGACGGATCTCAGTCGACGGCGGGATCGATGTTCGTACAGCTCCCCAGGTATTGGAAGCGGGAGCAGATATTTTAGTGGCCGGGAGCGCTATTTTTGGTAAAAAAGACCGGGCTCAAGTGATCCGTGAACTTCGCGAGATCGCTAAGAAATTCTCCTGATGGACCCTTTAAAGATCCGTAATTTTTCAATCATTGCGCATATCGACCACGGAAAATCCACGCTTGCGGACCGTTTGTTGCTGCATACCGGCGCGATCAGTAAAAGAGAATTCCGCGATCAAATCCTGGATGATATGGAGCTTGAACGCGAACGGGGGATCACGATCAAGGCCCGCGCCGTAAGGATCCAGTATAAAGATTACTGGTTGAATCTCATCGATACGCCGGGGCATATCGATTTCACTTATGAAGTCTCCAAGAGCCTTGCGGCTTGTGAGGGGGTCCTGCTCCTTGTTGATGCCGGTCAAGGAATCCAGGCGCAGACTGTAACGAATCTGTACCTCGCGATGGAACGGAACCTGACCATCATTCCTATCATCACGAAGATCGACCTGCCGACCGCAGATCCGGAACGTGTGACTCAAGAAGTAAAAGACTTTCTCGGAGTAGATGAGAAAAGCATTATTCTTTCGAGCGCAAAAACGGGTGAAGGCGCGGAAGAGATCCTTACGGCTATTCTCGAACGTATCCCGCCGCCGAAAGGCGATCCGGAAAAACCCCTGAAAGCACTCATCTTTGACTCAAAGTATGACAGTTACAAAGGTGTGATGACCTATTTCCGTATTTTTGATGGAAAGATCTCCGGGCATGACAAGATCCTGATGATGCAGAACGGAACGCAATATGAGATCGAAGAGCTTGGTATTTTTAACCCCAATAATGAACCTGTATCGGAGTTAAGCGCGGGGGCGGTCGGATATCTGACCGCGAATATTAAGACGATCGCAGATATTAAAATTGGGGATACGCTGACCCGTCCCGAAAATCCCGCAGCGGAACCTCTACCTGGATATCAGGATGTGAAGCCCATGGTTTTTTGCGGACTCTACCCGATCCAAGCTAAGGATTTCCCGCTTTTACGCGATGCCCTTGCAAAACTTCGACTGAACGATTCCTCTTTTGTATATGAACCCGAATCCTCAGCTTCTTTGGGGCATGGGTACCGTTGCGGGTTCCTTGGTCTTTTACATATGGATATTATTAAAGAAAGACTGGAACGAGAATTCAACTTACAACTTATTATTACCGCGCCGAACGTGGTCTATAAAGTGCTCACCACAAAAGGCGAGATCTTGGAATTGGAGAATCCGACAAAACTTCCGCCTCCTCAAAGCATTGAGATCATTGAAGAGCCGTATATCCGCGCCCATGTCATGATCCCGGCATCAGCCTTAGGCGTGATCATGCAGCTTTGCCAGGACCGGCGAGGGATTTATAAAAGCACCGATTACTTGGATCCTACCCGGGTGGTCCTGACCTATGAAATTCCTTTTTCTGAGGTGGTCATGGATTTTTATGATAAAATCAAATCCCTAACCGCGGGTTATGGTTCCTTGAACTATGAGTTTATTGGGCACAAACCTTCCGACCTTGTTAAACTCGATATTCTGATCAATGGAGAGCCTGTCGATGCTCTTGCGATCATTACTTGGAAGGAAAAAGCTTATCCGCGCGGGAAAGCCCTTGTCGAAAAACTAAAAGAAGTTATCCCGCGGCAAATGTTCGAAGTGGTGATCCAAGCCGCGATCGGTGCCAAGATCATTGCGCGGGATTCGATCAGCGCTATTAAAAAGAATGTGACCGCCAAATGTTATGGGGGCGACATTACTCGAAAGCGTAAGCTTTGGGAACGCCAAAAAGAAGGCAAAAAACGTATGAAGAAGATCGGACGTGTGGACCTGCCGCAAGAAGCATTCATCAGTGTTTTGAAGGTGGAATAAGATGATCGAATCTATGGACCAACAGATCGTGATCGTGATCGCTTTCGGGCTCGTCGCGCTTTTATCCGGGCTTATTTATTATGCGATCCGTTATCCGCGGCAATGGCTTTACCTTTTCTGGAAAGATTGGGGAGAGCCGCTTCTTATTGCCGCTATTCTGGCCATCGCGATCAGGACCTTTATTTTTGGCCCGTATAAGATCCCAACGGGTTCCATGAAACCGACTTTTATGGAAAATGATAAGATTTTTGTTGATAAGATCAGTTATCGTTTTCACGAGCCCAAACGTGGGGACATCATTGTTTTCCGTTATCCGCTTGATCGGAAAAAAGATTTTGTGAAGCGTCTTGCGGGATTGCCGGGGGATACCCTCGAGATCCGCAAGGGGATCCTTCTGGTGAACGGCAAGCCCATGACCGATCCGCCGTTTGGGAAGCATACCTACTATAACGTTGAAGAATGGGAGTTTGGAAAATCCGGACAAGTCATACGGGTGCCTGAGGGGCACTATTTTGCATTGGGAGATAATTCGGCTCACTCGGCAGATAGCCGTCAGTGGGGTTTTGTCTCAAAAAAAGACCTGATCGGTAAGGCTTTCATGATCTGGTGGCCTCCCAAACGTATCCAGATCGCCCACTAAAGCCTTTAAGGTCGGATTTACTCGCCGCAGGAAGAATTTTTTTAAAAAATCCTCTAAAAATCCGTTCAGTTTTATGACGCACTTGCCGAAGAATAATGCGCGGAGGATTATTAGCGGTGCAAACGGAATTATTTGAACTCTCATCAAAAACTATTCACGAAGAACAGCCTGCCAGGGTTAATTTTTTGGAAAAAACCTGCATCACTTTGCGTTTTGACCAAGCCCTAGGGCTTATCCTGTTGTTGCTTGTCTTTTATGCCTTGACCTTTGCGTGGGGTGTTGAAAAGGGAAGAAGACCCGTTCCTGCCCGGACAACTGAAAATATTCCTGTCGCGACGATGACGGAAACTCAATCCGTAGCGGAGGCAGAACCCGTTGAGGAAGCAGTTTCTTCGCAGCAAGTTGTTCCTGTTGCTTCCAGTGAATCGATGATCGAAACTGGGGCACTTGTTTCCAATACCACCGAGACCTCGGCGAAATTTTCAGCTGCGGCTAAACCCGAGGGGAAGTATACGATCCAGCACATTACGTATTTTACGCAATCTGCCGCTGATCGGGAGATCCAAAAGCTTGCTAAGATCGGGCACACTTCGTTTATCATCCCAAGCGGGAAATTCCTGCAGGTTTGTGTCGATGCTTTTCCGACCCGGCAGGAAGCTTCCAAGCTCTTGAAACAGCTAAAAACTCAGGGGGTCGTTTCCCCGGATGCCTATGTCCGGTCCATACCGGCATAGCTGATTTTTTTCGATCCTCGCTCCTTCTCTCTTACTTTCAACTAGCCAATTTTAAAAGAGATCAGTATAATACAGCCCTCTGCATTCCTGACTTACAGCCCTGTGAGTTTGGCATTGCAAATAAAAAGAAAATCACTAAAGGAGTAATTTTTTTTATGTCACAACATCCAAGTCTCCGCATGGACAGTGTCGGAGCAAAACATCGAAATGTCTTTAAGCGTCTCGAAAGAGTTAAAAAACTTCAGGAAATGGGTACTTGGAATGACCGCGCCTCGATCTACAACTTGCCCAAAGTCAAGTCGCTTAAGATTAAAATGAAAAAAGTCAAAGAAGCCAAAGAAACGCCCGCCGAAGGGGCAGCCGCTGCTCCTGTGGCAGCCGGGAAACCTGCTGCAGCGGCAAAGCCTGCTGCTGGAGCGAAACCTGCCGGGGATGCGAAGAAGGCCTAACTTTAATTTGGAGAATTTGATCTTATGGTAACGATTCGACGGTGTACGCGTACCGATGAGACCGCAGTGATTGACCTCATCAACAGCATCATGAGTAAAGAATTTCATGAGGTCAAACATGCGTATCCGACCGAGGATGTTGAGTGTATCGAAAAAGCTTATGGGGGGATCGGAGAAGCTTTTTTTGTGGCCGTCTCGCAGGATAAAGTTGTCGGAACGGTTGCGATCAAAAAAGAAGATGAACGCGTTGCATTGCTTCGGCGGCTTTTTGTTGCGCCATCCCATCGTAATCAAAAGATCGGAAAAAAATTGATTGACCATGCCTTGCAGTTTTGTAAAGAAACGGGCTATGAAGAGCTCGTTTTTAAAACGACCTCCAAAATGTCCGGAGCCGTCGAGCTTTGCAAAAAGAACGGTTTTGTCCAGCGCGCCAAGATCAGTCTTGGGCCGATCGAGCTTCTGAAGTTTTCCTTGCCTCTTCGTGATATTGTTTCGGTGGGAAAGGGGGCCGCTTAGATGGGGTTGTTTAGCCGGAAGAAAAAAAATGAGTCTAGCTTTTCGACTCTTTCGGAGGCCGAAATTCAGCAGCGCCTTTATGGCGAATTCAAACGAGGTGAAGAGGATCTTGAATCAAGAGAGCCCGCTAGACCGGCGAGGGAATCATTTAAATCTTCGTTACCCTCTCAAACGAGATTGGAAACAACACCCGATCTATTCCACAGTCCATCTTCGGTGGCTCCGATAAAATCCCATGAAAGCTTTATCGTAAACCCTCCGGAAGAGAAAAAAGCGGAACTCCCTAAGTATGTTTCACCCTCGGATTTTCCTAAGAAAGAAATCCATGCATACGGTGCGTCTCCGGCGAGTTATGAAAGACCGAAATATCTTAGGCAGGATGAGAAAAAGACGGGGGAATCTTTGGGACAGGTTTTTAGGGGATTCCTTTTCGGGATCGGAAAAATATTTGCAACAGATAATGTTCTTGCAAGGCGTTCCTTTTATTGGATCGGAAGTATTGGAATGATCCTTCTTCTTTTTTGGGGGGTCAATGCATTGAACATGAAGCGCGAAACAGCACTGCGTAGTAAATATCCGGTTGCGCGGGAGACGTCCAGGACGGAACCGGCTACCAGCGAAGAGCAGAATGCCGTAACACGAACCGCTGACTCGGAAAAAATCTCTGCGGTGATTCCCGCCGTTGCGTCGACGGCTACGCGCCCTATGGCATCAGACTCCATTAGGACAACACCGAAGCAAACCGGATTACCCGCTACAACAGGACGAGGCCCTTCAGGGGGCTCTTATGTGATCCAAGTGGCGACTTATGCTCTTTTAGAAGATGCGAACAAAGTAGCCGAAAATTTAAAGCGCGAAAAATTTAATGTGCTTGTTAAGGAAAACCAGCAAACAAGGACAGGCCGTCCATTTTATGTGGTTTTTCTTGGAGGTTATCGCACGGAAGCCGAAGCCAAAGAGCAGCTCGTCAGATTTCGCAGCAAAGAGATTTCGCGCCCTTTTCAAGATGCTTTTGTTAAAAACTTGGGATAATTGCCTGGGGAGATATTTTTGTTCATGTGGGATGGGTTTAATAAACGTAAATTTCCGCGCTTGCATTTAGCTTGTGAAGTCATTATCCATCCGCAAGGGCGGCAGAAAGCCATTAAAACGACGACCGAAAACGTGGGAATGGGGGGCGTTGCGGTCCTTCTGAATGAACCTCTTGAGCGTTTTGAACGCTGCCAAGTGAGCCTTGAAGTTCAGGATGGTGAAAAACCTCTGCAAGGGGTGGGGCGTTGCGTTTGGGTTATTCCGAGTCATGATCTGAAAACTTCAAAAAAACAGTATGACGTTGGGATCGAATTTTTGGACATCGATGATGCCGCACGTCAGAAACTCCAGACATTTTTGATGCAGCCCCGAAAAAAGAGTTAATTCCAGCCGCCATGGCCGATCAATTTTCTTTCGATATCGTTTCAAAGTTAAATCTCCAAGAAGTGGATAATGCGGTCAATCAGGCCAAGAAAGAACTTTTGACCCGATATGATTTCAAGGGGAGCAAAAGCTCGATCGAACTTCTCAAAGAGGAGAAGGAAGGCCCTCGGATCCGGATCATTGCTGATGATGACTTAAAGTTGCGAAACTTGCAGGATATCCTCAAGACCCGCATGGCAAGCCGTAAGATCTCTCAAAAAGCTTTGGAATTTAAGACCCCTGAGCAGGCTTTTGATAGCTGTTTAAGACAAGAAGTAGTTCTTCTTCAGGGGATTCCTCAAGAGAAAGCCAAAGAGATCGTCCAAAAGATCAAAGACTTAAAGCTGAAAGTACAACCTTCGATCCAAGGGGATCAGATCCGTGTAACTTCCAAAAGTAAAGATGACCTTCAAGCGGTGATTCAAAACCTTCAAGCTGCTCCGATTTCTATTCCTATCCAGTTCATAAATTATCGTTAACCTATTTCTTTTCAATGGGTTAGAGCCTTTTCCGAGGTGTTTTATTCTAGAGCTGTTTCTTTTACATAGAAGCATTCTGTTGCAAGCTTAAGATTAAAAAAAATTAATCAAAAAACAAGTCCTTAACCCTTGTAAAAGAATAACTTATGTGCTACTTTTCAGATGGCAGTTAGTGTTGTTAATTATTTCTGAAACTTAAGAAGTATCAATTTCAATGGACGGCAATCCAAAGAAAAGGGGGAAGTGAGATGGAAAAAGATAAGCGCAAATTTAAGCGCTTTGATGCCTACATGAGCGTTAAGTTCAAGGGAACCGATAACGCTGAACTGAAGGGCATCGGCTTGAGCCGTGACCTTTGCCGGGAAGGGTTGAAAATCAATTCAACCTCTTCAATTCATGAGGGCACTCAGCTGGATCTTGAAATTACGATTCCTGATGATCCGAAGCCGATCTTTAGTTCAGGGCAGGTCATCTGGTCCCGGCCTTCTGTGGGGAGCAATCAGGGTTTCGACCAAGGGGTTAAGATTTTGACCATGGACCCGGTCGATAAATTCCGCGTTTTAGACTATGCCTACAATCATTGGCTAGAAACTAAAGTGAATGATTTTGCGGATCCTGAGAGCAGCCAGGAATGGTAAGGACTTGCGTCTGAATACGTAGAAGCAAAAAGTTATTCTTTTTGTCAAAAAATAGCTGTCTTTTATAAAAAAGGCAGCTATTTTTTTGCCTTTTAAAAGGGAGTTCTTTAGAGAGATTTTCTATCCTGGGCTATAAGGAGAACTTCCGATCCTGCCGATATTTAATCTATGCTGAACTTCTTCCCCTTTGGGCGTAAATTTAAGCCAGAAACTAAAGAGGGATATTCTTTAGAGCCTATCCCTTTGTTTTCTTCACTAAGCCGCGATGAACAGGCGCTTATCGAACAATATTCCCGGCTTGTCGGTTATAAACGAGGCGATCTTGTTTATCAGGAAGGGACTAAACCCGAGGCTTTTTTCATCATCATCTCCGGCCGTTTTCGGCTTTTTACGAAAGCCCGCGGCCGGGAAAAAGAACATACGATCCTTTATTTTTATCGGGGAGAGCACTTTGGAGAAACCTCGCTTCTTACGGGCAATGTTCACAGCGCCTCGATCGAAGCCAAAACGGACGGTGTTCTGCTAAAGATCAACGCGGATGATTTTCAAAAACTTCTCAAGCAAATCCCTGCGTTCGCTTTGCAATTAAGCCGATCCTTAGGACGGCATTTGACCCGAGCGGAGTTGGGATACAGTCAGCACCGCCGCGAGGTCCGGATCGGAGCTTTTTATTATGCTTCATCTTCTGAGGTGATGGCGCATTTTCTCTTTGATTTTTTGCTGGCTTTAAAGCAAGAGACCCACAGGAAGATTCTTTTGATGGATCTCTCAGGGGTTCTTCTGCCGAAATTTTTAAAACGCCGGGCCCAAAAAGAAAATCCCATGGGTTTTGACCTGAAAGAAAATGACCCGGCGAATGAGAGCGATGTTAATCAATCGATCATTCGGCAGAACCAAGAATTTGATTTTTTCCATTTTGTTTCCAACGAAGCCCTCTTCCATGAAGAAAAGAAATTCTCGGCCTTACTGACTTACCTGACCTACCAATACGATTATTTATTATTGTGCCTGCCGGACCGGAATGTCCCTGTAGTCGGTAAAGCTCTGAATTATTCGGATCGTGTCTATCTGTGGGGAGAAAAGCGCTCGGACCTGTTTAATTTTAGCTCTAAAAAAAGCATCGAACTCTCCCGGGATTTCGGATTTGGAAAAAATGATATTAAGATCATCATGCCCTATAGCGAGATCTGCTCGCTGGAGGCCCAGGAGCTGCCAACGGAAATTCAGCTTTTTTCAATGCTGCCCTCGCTACAGTACCAACGGTTCCGCTATGAGAAAACGCTTAATTTCTTGGCGAAAGAATGGTCCGAGCGTCTCGTGGGATTGGTCTTAGGGAGCGGGGCCGCTTATGGGCTGGCGCATATTGGTGTATTGCGTGTGCTTGAGCAAGAAAAGTTACCGGTGGATATTATTTCCGGCTCAAGCATCGGAGCGTTGATTGGGGCGTTATGGGCCGCGGGTTACGACTCTTATGAGATTGAAAAGATCGCAAAAGGGTTGAATAAAAAGAACGCCTTCTTCCGGCTGCTTGGCCTTCAGGATATCTCGGCGGTTCACCGCGGATTTTTTAAAGGAGATCAAATCAGCCGTTTTTTGACTGAGTACCTCAAGAACATGACCTTCCAGGATTTGAAGATCCCGGTCAAGATTGTGGCCACGGATATGTTGACGGCAGAAGAAGTGATTTTTGAGTCGGGCGGTTTAGTGAAAGCGATACGTGCCAGCATTTCGATCCCGGGATTTCTCCGGCCCTTTCCCTATAAGGGAAGTTATTTGATCGATGGCGGGATTTTAGATCCATTACCGATCAAGATTTTGACGGATATCGGGATCCGGAAAATTACCGCAGTCAATGTTCTGCCGGGGCCGAAAGATTTTATTGAACGCAACGAATTGAGGCGCAGGATTTTTCACCAATCCGTACAGCAGCAGACACATTTCCGACGTATTTTGATGAAAGTTATGGATCGCCTCCAAAGGCGGTACAGCTCGAACATCTTTAACGTCCTAATGAATACGATCCAGTTCATGGAGTTCGAGATCGCTGACCGCGCGCGTAGCGACGCCGATGTTTTTATCCATGCGGTCGCGCCGGATGCCCATTGGATCGAGTTTTTTTCAGCGGATAAATTCATCGAACAGGGAATAAAAAAAACACGCGAGCAACTAGCCCAACTCAAGCAGCTTCTGGTAGAATAACCCCGATCTATGAACGAAAGGACTCCATTGGACCCTATGACCGATATTGTGATTGCAGGTGCTGTGCGTACGGCACAAGGGAAGCTAGGCGGTGCGCTGAAGCATTTTACCAACCAAGGGTTGGGGGAGATCGTGGTGCGTGCGCTGATCGACCGTGCACATTTGGATAAAAATGAGATCGATGAATTGATCATGGGCTGTGTAGGACAACAATCGGATGCTCATAATGTTGCCCGGGTGATCTCTTTGAAAGCAGGGATCCCGCCGAACGTTCCGGCTTTTACCGTATCTCGTAATTGCGCCTCGGGGCTTCAGGCGATAGTGAGCGCGATCCAAATGATCCTTGCAGGGGATGCTGAGCTTGTTATTGCCGGAGGTGTGGAGGTCATGTCTTCGGCTCCTTTTGTAAACCGCGATCTCCGCTTTGGAAAACGATTGCGGGATTCTCAGATGGTCGATACCCTTTGGGAAGGGCTTCGCGATCCTGTATCAAATCTGATGATGGGCGAAACAGCCGAATTGCTTGCGAAAGAACATGGGATCAGCCGTCAGGAACAAGATGATTTTGCGTGGGAGTCCCATCAAAAAGCTGTGCAAGCCGTCCGCGATGGAAAATTCAGGGACGAGATCATTGAAGTCCCTCTCGTTTCACGGAAAAATCCGAAAGGCGAGAAATTCCTGTGCGATGAAGGCCCCAATCCTGATTTGAACCGGGAAATGCTGGATGGATTCCCGCCTGTGTTTAACGAAAAAGGCACAGTGACTTCCGGGAATGCTTGCCCGATCTCGGATGGAGCCGCTGCGGTTATCGTGACCACTTTTAAAAAAGCCAAGAAGCTCGGCCTGGATGTCTTTGCTCATATTCGTGGCTGGGCATTTACAGGGATTGAACCCGAGCGTATGGGCCTTGGGCCTGTGGGGGCGATCGATACTGTTCTCAACAAGGCTCAAATGACGCTGAAAACCGTAGAACTTATGGAGATCAATGAAGCCTTTGCCGCTCAATTCCTTGCAGTTGAACGAAAAATGAAATGGGATAGAAATTGCGTCAACGTCAATGGAGGAGCGATTGCATTGGGGCACCCCGTCGGAGCGACCGGAACCCGATTAGTAGTAACGCTGGTCCATGAAATGAAAAAAAGGAACGTCACCCATGGTCTAGCAGCTTTATGCATCGGAGGCGGGCAAGGGGGCAGCCTTCTGCTGGAAAGAAAATAGCCAGAGGCCTTGAGTGAGTTTTATTCAAGAAAAAGTTCCAAGAATACGATATAATGATACCCGCTTTTAGCCCATTAAGCGCGGGGTTGATGCCACCACAAAACGGTAAGACAAATAGGAGCTGTTATGCGTAGAGTTGCAAGCGTTATCTTTGTTATGGCGATGATGCATTTAGGCGCAACAAGCGAGGCGCAAAAAGCGGTAAGCCCAGCGAAGAATGTTCCGGCCGCCGCTAAAACAGATTCAAAGGTCAGGTTAGGGCCAGCGTCAGTGGGCGGGCAGTTAGCGGATTTTATCGGAAAAAAAGCCCGACAGGGTGCTGTGTCGAAATCGACGGCTAAAGCAACTCAAGCCTCTAAACCAATGGCAGAAGATGTTGCTGCAACAAAGGCTCCAAACACCGGCACAAAGCCAACGCTAACGGCTTCTTCCGCGCTCAGTTCCGGGAAATCGGCATATGTGCCACCCCCGCCGACGGCATCGGCACCGCAAATCCGGCAAGAAATACAAAAGATCATTGAGCTGAATAACCGGATCAAAAAACTTCAAGCCGGGAAAACAGCACAACTTCAGCGGATCCAAGAACAAGCAAGGATCCACCAGAAAATCCTCGATGAATTAGAGAAGTCAAAAGTTCAAAAGACCGAATTAAAAACAACTGATAAAGAAGCGTTGCTTGCGCAGGAAAAGTTGAGGATTATCCATGAAGAGACTCAAAAAAATGCGCAATCATTGCAGGCCCTTAAGGACCAGTCTCAAACCTCTGAAACTTCTTCGACCGCTAAAACTGAGAAAACACCATCGGCTTGATCTATGAGTGCCATGGGTTTTTGCTGCTCTGACCCTGTCCCGGAATTCGTCGCAGAAGACCCCAATCTTGTGCAAGTCATATTTTCCAAGCTTTCTTTGCTTGAGGACCGGAAAAATCTTCTTCACAAGATCGGAGGGCGCTATGCCGGATACTATACTTGGCGACAATGGAAACAATGCGTTTGTGACACCGCGATGGCCTTGCATGCCATAGGGATCCGTAAAGGAGATCTCGTAGGGATTTTAGCTGAAAACTCTCCGGAATGGACGATCGCGGATCTCGCCATCCTAAGCTTAGGGGCAGTAACGGTCCCTGTTTATCCGACGTCTTCGGTCAAAGATATTCATTACATTATTGATCATGCCAAACTTAAAGCTTTTTTCCTTTCCAATGACGAACAATTTCAAAAAATTAAGGAAATGGCGTATCCCTTTGTGCCGGGAAGATGCATTCTTTTTATTTCGAAGCAAAAAAGTGGCGGGTATGACTTATCCAGTTTTATGAAAATGGGGCGGTGCTATGCGCTGAACAATGGAGGCCTTTTTGAAAGGTGTTTGAGTTCCGTGCGACCGGATGATCTTGCGACTGTTATTTACACCTCAGGGACGACCGGACCCGCCAAGGGAGTGATGTTGACCCACAGGAATTTCATATCGAATTGCTTCGGGTGTTTTGAACATATCAAGATCAGTGAACGCGATACGGTGTTATCTTTTTTGCCCCTGAGCCATGTTTTTGAACGGCTTGCCGGATATTATTTTATGTCAAGTTATGGGGTAACGATCGCCTATGCGGAAAGCAATATGACGGTCGCGGAGGATATCCGCCACATTAGACCCACAATCATGATCGCAGTTCCACGCTTTTACGAAAAAACCCATGCCCGCATCCTTGAAAAGGTCCGACAAGCTCCGGGCTGGCAACGGGCCCTTTTTGATTGGGCTGTTCGTGTAGGGACTCAAGCATCTCAGTTGAGAATGGAGCGGAAAAAGCTGCCTTTGGGCCTAGCCTTGCGGTATCAGATCGCCAAGATCTTGGTGTTTAATAAGATCAAACGAGCTATGGGAGGGCGGATTCGATTTTTTATTTCCGGAGGGGCGCCTTTATCCCGAGAACTTGCGAAGTTCTTTTTCGCGGCGGACATCCTCATCTTGGAAGGTTATGGACTGACCGAAACATCGCCGGTGATCGCGGTGAATACCCCGAAGGATTTCAAATTCGGGACGGTCGGGAGACCTTTGCCGAATATCCGGGTTAAAATTGCAGAAGACGGGGAGATCCTGATCGCGGGACCTTCGGTGATGAAAGGGTATTACAATGATGCCCAAGCGACCTCGGAGATCTTAAGGGAGAACTGGCTTTATACAGGGGACATCGGGCTTTTGGACGGTGAGGGACATCTGCAGATTACGGACCGCAAGAAAGATATTATTGTGACGGCCGGGGGGAAAAATGTTTCGCCGCAAAATATTGAAAGGCATATCTTGAAGGACGATCTCTTCTCACAAGTGGTTGTGATCGGCGATCAAAAACCTTATCTTGCAGCCATAATTGTTCCCCAAAAAGATGCCATGATGCGGCATGCCGAAGCGATGGGAGTAGTATCCCCATCGTATGAGGAGATACTGCAGGATCCGAAGATCCAGGAGTTCATCCAAAAAAGATTAGATCAATGCCTTGACGGACTTGCGAACTATGAGAAAGTGAAGTGTTTTATGCTTTTGGCGCATGAACTGACTCAAACTGCCGGCGAGCTGACGCCGACGCTTAAGATCAAGCGGCGGGAGATCATGAGCAAATACCGAACGCTGCTCGATAAACTCTATGAAAAGAATGACGAACGATGGCTTAGACTCAAGAGTTCCGGTCATGTGGCGGTCAAGGGAATCTGATTCATAATGGCACAATTTTGGAAAGAAGACTATTTTACGACATGGGACGGGCGAAGGCTGTTTTATCGCTTATGGGATCATCCTGCTGCAAAAAAAACGGTCATTCTTTTTCACGGTTATGGAGAGCATTCAGGCCGGTATACAAAATTTTCACACTATTTTGGAGACCAGCCATTCCGCTTTGCGATCATGGACTACCGTGGGATGGGACGCTCCGATGGGGAGCGTGCCTCAGTAGCTTCTTTTGAAGATTACTTGAAGGATGTAACGTCTTTCATAGGTTTTTTAAAGTCTCAGGATAAAATCCAAAGGCCTTTGATCTTGCTGGGACATAGTTTCGGAGCTTTGGTTGCCGTAAACTGGGCCGTTCAGCACCAGG
>CAYQTU010000030.1:0-14712 GCA_964420575.1 uncultured bacterium | reverse complement strand
ATTCACTTTCGGGTTGTATTTCATCGTACAGCTGCCAAGGGGATAAAAATGAGTGTCGACTGAAAAATTTTTCCGGGAAAGGTTAATGAAATGCCGGATCACTTCAGGTTCGGTCAACTCCGGAAAAAGGATCGAACTTTGCCTTTTGAACCTTTCAGGAATTCTTTTAAAAACACCCTCTTTACAGCACCGCTCTCTGGGAAGGGTCATCCCGCAACGTCCGGGACGGCTTTTTTCAAAACTGAGTCGGTCATCCTGAGAGATCAGCATTGGGCAAGCGCCTCCACATACCGGTCCATTTCTTCTTTAGTTTTGGTTTCTGTCGCACAGACAAGAAACTGATTTTTAAGCTCCGGATAAAACAGCTCCAAAGAAATACCGGGCAAAATGTTCTGAGACAATAGTTTTTCTTCGATCTTGGCAAAGGGTTTCAAAGCTGTTACCTTGAATTCATTAAAAATGATCGGGTTAAGATCAACTTGGAAATTTTTCAATTTTGAAATCTTCTCTCTCAAATAATAAGCCCGATCACAATTGATCTCTCCGACTTCACGAATACCTTTTTTCCCTAAAAGCGTCATATAAACGCAGGCCGCAAGAGCACAAAGCGCTTGATTGCTGCAAATATTTGATGCCGCCCTTTCCCGTCGGATATGTTGTTCACGGGCTTGCAAAGTTAAACAAAACGCTCTTTTCCCATTCACATCTTCGGTCAATCCGGCCAGCCGGCCGCAAATACGACGAAGCAGCGGCTGTTTCACCACAAGATACCCCAGATAAGGCCCGCCGAATTCCATGGGGATCCCTAGCGGCTGCCCTTCTCCGGCCGAAATATCCGCTCCCCATTCTGCTGGAGACTTAAAAACGCCCATAGATAACGGATGGCCCGTCAAGATCAGCAGCGAACCATTATTGTGAACGGCTTCGGCGATACCCTGCAGATCCTCAAGGATCCCGAAAAAATTCGGGGTTTGAAAAATGACCCCCGCCACATCCGGAGTTAACCGGTCCATTAAATCACTTCGCTCAAAATCCCCCGAAGGTCCGAAAGAGAACTCCTCCGCGATATATGGTGTTCCCATCAAATAAGTACGGATCGTTTCACGAAAATGGGGATGGACTGAACGAGCGACTAAGATCTTTTTGCGGTCTGTATGACGGAGTGCGATCAAAGCCGCTTCCGCCAAGCTGGTCGCTCCGTCGTAATGAGAAGCATTAGAGGCATCTAATCCGGTCAATTCGGTCATTAAGCTTTGATATTCATAGATCGCCTGTAAGGTCCCCTGCGACGCTTCGGGCTGATAAGGGGTGTAAGCGGTCAAGAATTCCTGACGACTAACGATCTCGGAAACCGCTGCCGGGATGAAATGGTCATAACTACCGCCCCCCAAAAAAGAAAGGCATTCTTTTGTCGTCCGATTTTTTGATCCCAGATCGGCGATAAGCGCCTGAAGTTCAACTTCGCTTAATCCTGTTTCCAAAGATATTTTAGGATTTTTTAAAGAATTCGGAATGCCGGCGATCAACCGGTCAAAAGAATCTACGCCGATCTCTTTTAAGAGAACTTTTCGGTCGTCAGGGGTGAGGGGCAAATAGTGCATCGTTCGTTAATGAGCGCTTTGTTGGATCAAGGCTTGGTATTGCTGCGCGGTCAAAAGATTCTGACTCTCCCCAGGGGCTGAAAGATCCATTTCAAAAAGCCACCCGTCCCCATAAGGATCTTGGTTCACCAGTCCCGGATTGGATTCAAGTGCGGCATTCGTGTTCGTCACTTGTCCAGAAAGAGGCGCGTAAATGTCAAAGGCCGCCTTTACGGATTCAACAACGGCGGCAGCTTTCCCTTGGGCTAGGGCTTGAGTTTTCTTAGGCAATTCTACGAAAACAACATCCGAGATCTCTTTCTGCGCATATGCCGTTACGCCAACTTTCCCTTTATTTCCTTGAATAGCAACCCATTCATGGGTTTTGGTGTACTTGAGTCCTTCGGGAAAATCCATAATACCCTCCGATTAGAATTTGATAAGACAATGATGAACCGTTGGAAGTAAAACGAAAGCATTTTACTCTTTTCTTTTGTAAAAAGGTAGAGAAACAATAACCGCTTTTGCGGCACGTCCCCGGATCAGGACATCGATCAAGTTCCCTTCCCGAGCCTCTCCGGAATCTACATACGCCATCCCGATATTTTTCGAAGTGGTTGGAATAAAACTTCCGCTGGTCACATAACCGACTGTTTCCCCTGATTTTTGGATTTCGAAACCCTCCCGCGGGATTCCTCGGTCTACCATCTCAAAGCCAACCCGCTTCTTTAACACACCATTCGCTTTTTGTTCTTTCAAAATCTGCAGACCAGGGAAAGCTTCTTTGGAAAGGTCAACCGCCCATGCCAAACCTGCTTCAAGCGGAGAAATATCATCGGTCAGTTCATGACCATAAAGTGGCATAGCAGCTTCAAGCCGCAAAGTGTCCCGCGCACCAAATCCGATCGGGAGAAGCCCTCTTTTTTCACCGACATAAAAAAGAGCATCCCAAACCTTTTTAAGCTTAGGCTTAGGAACCATAATTTCATAACCCTCTTCTCCGGTATAGCCGGTACGGGCGATCACGCCGCCTTCAAAATCACGGTAGTGAAAACGTTTCAGGTCTTTATAAAAAGCCCCAAAAGCCTCAACAAGGATCTCGAAACTGCGTGGGCCTTGAAGTGCAAGCAACCCCATTTCCTCACTTTGGTCGATCACCGTAACTCCCGAGGGAGCATGCGCTTTGAACCACGCAAAATCTTTCTGGATATTGGAGGCATTCACGATGATCAAAAAGCGGTTTTCATCAACCCGGTAGAGGATAATATCATCGACAATCCCGCCCCGTTCATTGGTCAAAGGCATATAAAGTGCACGGGTCTTCTCAAGAGGCTGAATCCGTCTCGGCAAAAGATTCTCGAGATAGGCTAAAGCATGCGGCCCTTCCACACGGATCTCTCCCATATGAGAGATGTCAAAAAGTCCGGCTTTCTGGCGGACCGCAGCGTGCTCTTCAACTATGCTTGTATAGAAGAGCGGGACCTGCCATCCTCCAAAATCTCCGAAACGGGCTCCTCGTTTGGCGTGTTCTTCGTGGAGAGGTAATTTCCTTGATTCTGTTTCAAGTATCATGATAGGGATGAAAACGTTCCTTTTTAGTATAAAGGCATTATAAAAGCTTGGAGCGGAATTGAAAAGATAAAAATCGGGCTGTTCCTTCTAGCGAAGCCCCGGGAGGATGCTAGGCAAAAATAAAAGAAAGAAATGCTAAAAATAATTTGAAAACCACTGACGAGCGGCCATAACCGTTTTACGGATCACGCTTTTGGGAGTAAAAAGCGGCTCGTAATCATGCTTGTAGACCGCGATCCACCGGAACATTCCGAGCGCCGGAGCCAGCGAAGGGTCCCGGATCAATTCCTGAGGCGCTTCCACTTGGCGGGTAACCCCAACCTTGCCTTCGAGAGAAAATTCTTTTTGCGTCCACTCCAGAAAACCATCGAATAATACGCCGCCTCCCGTAAAGATCGTGTGAGGATGGCGGATCTTTTCTTCCTGAAGGAATTGGTTCGCCCCGCTGAGAATGCGATTCATCCAGGATCGGGCATGATGAAAGAATTTATTCAGAAATTCTTTCCGCGGAAGGGACTGCTGGACTTTTTCATTACGTGAAACCAGAGGGATCAGTTCTTCGCTTTCTTGTTCGCGAAGGTCTAGAGTCCCGAACTTTTCCTTGACCCGTTCCGCATCCCGTTCATCGATATTCCAATCCCGAGCTAAACATTGGGTCAGCTCATGCCCTCCGGTCTCCAAGATCCGTGTTCCGACAAGAAACCCGTTATTCCAAAGAATGACCTGAGTTGCATCGTCAGCGATATCAATGATCATAACACCCTCTTGCTTTTCAGTTTCATTCAATACCGCTTCCGAGAGAGTTAATGTCTTAGGAAAATACCCATGCACACGGATATCCAGCGCTTCGAAAATCCTGGAAAGATTGCGGAAACCTTGAAAATCCATAGTGTAGATCTGCAGGGTAACTCCGAGCCGTTCGGCCTCAAGGCCTATGGGATTCCGGACAAGAGGCATATCGTTGACAAGAAAAGTTTCAGGCACTGCTTGGAGCACAAATTCGGTCAACGGCAATGTCGCGACATTCTTAGTCTGCTGGATCACTGCGCTAACCTCTTGATTCGAAATCATGCGTTTTTCAGAATCATAATATTCGCAGCTTGAAAAGCGGTGCATCTTCAAAAGCCTGTTCCCCAGCACCACATAGAACGGTACACGCTCCCAGAATTCTTCAGGGAGCAACGCCCCGATCACTTTTTCAAGCGTGGCGGTCGCATTTTGAAGGTTGCAGACCAACCCTTTTTCAAATCCATCCGGAAATATAATTTCCTCATAGCGAAGCACTCGAGGATGATTCTCCCGCATATCCCCGAACATCGCTACGAGCTTACGGGTCCCCACATAAAGGACAATGCATTTCCCTTTAAAATCATAATCTGTTGCCGCAACAGCAGGCTCTGTCATTTCTTCCTCTTCACGATCACGCGATCATATTGAAGATCTAAATATTCGACGTTCGCTCGGTCTTCAGTTTGAAATAAGTACATTGCTTTTTCCATAAAATTCAGCCGGTCCGAAGGCTTTCGGCCTAAACGGAAATCCGGACCGCCCCCTAAAGTGACGGTGACATTGCCAAGATAATCCAGGCTAAGCCGGGTAATGCCTTCCTGGCGAGACATTTTATTTTTTTTAAAATTTTCAAGAAAGCGGAGAGCTTCCCGGTAACCTTTATTGGCCACGCGTGAACCGATCTTGGGGTCCCGGATCACATCGCCGTAATTTTCTATGACCACCATGGAACCGTCCGCACGTGAGGCTATTTCTAGAATATAGCCGTCTTCGGCAGCGATCGCAAAAGGCCCATTTGATTTGAATTGAACAAACGCAACGGGTTGTCGCCGTTTAATCTCGATCCGGACCGTGGAAGGCATTTCACGTACGACCTTTGCGGTCTGGATTTCCTGGTTCACTTCAAGTAAAGCCGCGATATTCTTAAGATCGATGGTAAGAATATTACGTCCGACGATTTTCGCCTCAAGAGCTTGAATGCTCTGTGTTGAAAGCACATTAGGCGGCAGGACCTTCACTTCCTGGACTTTGAAGTGGGCATCCGAATAAAGGATTTCCTTTACGCCCCACCCAATAAACACCATGATCGCAATTAAGATCACTAGGGGTAAAAGCTTGAAAAAAACGAACCCTACGAATTCAAGGATTGCGGCAAGAAGACCTCCAGCCCCTCTTTTTTTTGATCTTTTTTTAGCCATCTCAGACCTTTTTTTTGTTTTTAAATGCACGCTGGAACGCGCTCTCAAGAACGCAAATACACAGCTTCTCAAAACTGATCCCTGCGGCACGTGCCGCTTTAGGCAATAAACTCAATTCTGTAAGACCAGGGATCGTATTCACTTCAAGCACATACGGCCGGTTTTGAGCGTCCAACATAAGATCGACCCTGGAAAAATCCTTCAATCCAAGCCCTTGATGAACCCGCCAGGCGATTTTTTGTACTTTCGAAGCAATTTGCGGCGATAAAGCCGCGGGCACTTCATATAAAGTCTGCCCTGCCGTATACTTCGCCTTATAGTCATAAAAAGCTCGGGTAGGCTTGATCTCGACGATCGGCAATTTTTTATGACCCAAAATCCCTGCCGTAATTTCGCGACCTGAGATCTTTTTTTCAATCAAGAGCTTCTTATAACGTAAAATGGACCGCTTTATTTTTTCGGCGGATTTCTCAAAATCTTCAACTAAGAAAACACCCTGGCTGGACCCTCCATCGAGCGGTTTGACAAAATAAGGCGTCGGAAATGCAGCCGCCTTTCGCTGCCAGTCAGACCTTTGGATTACGGTATAGGACGGTGTTGGGATTCCCAACTTCTCAAAATACCTTTTACTGATCAATTTATTAAAACTTTTCCGACACCCTCGCGAACAGGAACCTGCGTAAAGGATCCCCTTTTTTTCAAGAACTTTCTGAAGGCTTCCGTCTTCTCCTCCTGCCCCATGAAGCGCGACAAAAAGAATATCCACTTCGTGGATCCGTTTATGGAACTGCTCACGGTTTGCGGGATCAATATTGACCACCGCTATCCCGGAGCGCTTCAAGGCACGATAAACAGCCCGCCCCGAGCGAAGCGAGATCCGCCGCTCGGCAGAAGAGCCTCCGCGAAGTACGCCAACTTTAATTTTTGGAAATAATATGGATTTCCGGTTCGAGTTTAATCCCTGTAGCATCGAAAACAGTTTTTTGAACTTCCTTTATCATTTGGCGGAGATCCGCGCAGGTTGCGGCCCCTTTGTTCACAAAATAATTCGCATGCACTTCAGATATCTGGATCTGGCCGATCTGCTTTCCTTTCAGACCAAGCTGATCGATCAAAGCGGCTGCGGCCGGATGTGGAGCTTCCGGATTTTTAAAGACCGATCCGGCATTGGGCTCATGGACATCCTGTCGCATTTTTCGAAAATCTCCATTCGCCTTGACCTCCTGGCGGATATATTCCTTAGGTCTCTTCCAAAGGATGAGTTCGGCATCTAAGATAAGATATTCATGGAGATTGGATTGCCGATATCCGAATTTCAGATCCGCACGCTCTAAGACAACCTTGCTGCCATCTTGTCGCAGAGCTGTGACCTCCTGCACAAGATCTCCGATCGCGTTGCGCTGTCCTGCATGACGGCTGAACCCCGCATTCATGATCAAGGCCCCCCCGAGAGTCCCGGGAATGTGCGCCAAAAATTCCGTCCCAGAAAGTCCGGCTTCCAGACAAGCTTTCGCCAGATGCGATAACGTTACACCTGCCGCAACACGGATTGAAGGCCTTTCATGATCAATCTGGATATGGTCGTTCTTAAAACGCCTCATCCCGATCACAAGCCCAGAATACCCTTCGTCATCAAAAACAACGTTGGAACCGTTCCCTAAGATCATAAACGGCAGATTCTCTTTACGCGCCCATTCTAAAAGTTTAACGATCTCTTGTTCATTGGTCGGTTCAGCAAAATAAGAGGCCGCTCCGCCGATCTTTATCGTCGTGTAAGATGCAAGCGAAACATTACGCCGAAGCGCAAACCCCAAACTGATGGACGAATTCATTTGCAATATCTCCGATATCCCCCGCTCCCATGAACACCATAACCCCGTTCTTCAGAGGATGTTCTAAAAGATAAGGGATGATTTGTTCTTTTTTCAAAATAGACACCTGCGAATGTCCGGCACCGACCACTTTGTCATAGATCGCCGTCACGCCGATACCATTCGGGTTATTCTCGCCGGCACTATAAATATCCGTCAAGATCACTTCGTTTGCGTCGTCAAAAGCGTGCGCGAACTCGTGGCAAAGATGCTGCACCCGGCTATAGCGGTGAGGCTGAAAAATCACGCGAACATATTTCCCGACTTCATGCAGAGCTTTCAAAACCGCTTTAACTTCCGTGGGATGATGCGCATAGTCGTCTAAAACCAAAAGCTGCGGCGATTGCCACTTAACTTCCATCCGTCGTTTTGTGCCTCGAAAATTGTTCAGGGCTTTTTGGATAGCCTCGAAATCAAATCCCAGATGAAGCAATATGGACAAGGTGGCCAACGCATTAGCAATATTGTGCCGGCCCGGCACCGAAAGATGCAGCGTGGTCGCAAAAAATCCTTCTTCATACAAATCAAACTCAGAACTAAAAGGCTTCAAGTGGATATTTTGAGCCGAATAATCACACGCCGAGGAAAAACCAAAACTAACATGCGGCCTTCCGCTTGCTTTGACCAGTGAGCCTAAGGCCGGGTCATCCCCCAAATAAGCGACAAGCCCGGGATTATGCACATGGTTTAAAAAACGCCTGAAGGATTGTTCAAGGTTTTCCCATGAACTATAATGATCTAAATGTTCCGGTTCAAGATTGGTAATGATGGAGTAATGCGGTGCATAGAATTCATGGGAGCTGTCGCTTTCATCGACCTCACAAACCCAATAATCCGGCCCGCCTGCGACAACATTATTATTAAAATTCAGCATTTCACTCCCCACAACACAGGTCGGATTAGCCCCGATCTCTGAAAGGACATAAGAAAGCATCGCGCTTGTTGTGGTTTTCCCATGAGTCCCGGTAACGGCTATAGAGGTTGAAGCGTGGTTCAATAAAGAGGCGAGGATCTCCGCGCGGTGGTGGACCTTGAGCCCTGACTGCTTGGCTTCTTTCAGTTCAACATGTTCGCGATGAATCGCTGAGGAATAGATCACCAGATCCGCCGTTCCGAGATGAGATTCCTTTTGTCCGATGTGGATCTCGATCCCCGCTTCGCGCAGAGATTCGGTCATCCGGGTCTCTTTTGTATCCGAGCCGGAAACCCGAAGGCCGAGATGTTTCAAAATACGCGCTAATCCGCTCATCCCGGACCCGCCGATCCCGATCAGATAAGCATGGTGTGAATTTTTAATAAGATTTTGTTCAATGATCTTCATGAAAATATCTGTCCCGGATCATTTCCTGAGCTAATGTTGCAAGATCATGGCCCGCATTCGGCCGAGCCGAACGCTTCATCGCTTCTGCCATTCTTTTTAATCGTTCGGGGTCTTCGTTTAAACCTCTGAATTCACCTAAAAGCCACTCGGCAGCCTTTTCATTTTCTTCATGAAAAAGAAGCCCCCCTTCCAAGGCAAAGGCTCGGGCATTCTCAATTTGATGATTCCCGGCATGAGGGTAAGGAATCACCAAAGCAGGAATCCCGTAAAAAGCCATTTCAAAGAGGGTGTTGGCCCCCGCTCGCGTGATTGCTAAATGAGCTTTCAAAAACAGTTCGCTCATCCGTTCATAAAACGGATAAACTTCATGAGATAAAGCCAGTGTCTTATATTTTTCGGTAACCCATTCGCAATCGCGTTTTCCCGTTATATGTATAACGGCAATTTTTTCCCTTTCTTCACGGCTAAGCCGCTCCATTGCCGTAACGACAATTTCATTTAAACGATGGGCTCCCTGAGACCCTCCGAGCACGAGAAGAGTTATTTTTTGAGAAAGCTGAGAAAGGCTTGTTTTACGTTCGTTTTCAACGATCAAGGTCCGCAAAGGCAATCCGACCGTGCATGTTTTTTGAGAAGGCTTCAAAATTTTCATGGCATCAAAACTCGAAGCGATCTTTCCGGCGTAAGGAGCTAGCCACAGAGTGGCCTTTCCGGGGATTTTATTCTGTTCATGGATCAATGTCGGGATATTCAAAAAATACGCTGTAAGTACGCCTGGAAATGACACAAAACTTCCGAAACCGACACAAAGGTGCGGACGCCATCGAATCAAGTAACTCCATGCGGAAATAAAAAGATACGGAGCAAGGAAAAAAGGTTTAAAGGTTTGAAGTGAAAATCTTACGGGAAAACCGAAATCCGGAAGGTAGTGGACACGATCAAAAACCTTAGGCGCCATCCGCCCTACAAAAAAAGCCCCTTTCCGACTTGTGATCAGATCAATCTTGCAATCCGGGTGCTGACGACGAAAATTTTCGCTGAACGCTTGCGCCGGAAAAAGATGTCCGCCTGAGGGGCCGGCATAGACCGCAATACGAAGAAATTTTGAAAGAAGACCTTTCATTTTAGTGACGACGCGGAATATGCCGATCGATCGCCATTAAAATCCCAAGCGCCGTGAGATTCGCAACAATAGAACTTCCTCCGTAACTGATAAAAGGAAGCGGCAATCCTTTGGTCGGCACAATGCTTGTTTCGACCATAATATGAAAAATAGTCTGCAAAATGATCAAAAGAGTTAATGACAAGATCAGCAGCTTTTCAAAAGGTTGTTCCGTCCGCTTTGCAAGCCGGATACAGCATAAAAAGAACAAAATATATAAACACAAGATGGCCATCACCCCGACAAACCCCAGCTCTTCAGCGATTACCGCAAGGATAAAGTCATTGTGGCTGGCCGGAAGATAAAAAAGTTTTTGCGTACTTTGTCCCAAGCCCACCCCATGAGTTCCTCCCAAAGCGAAAGCCAAGGAAGCCTGAATGATCTGAAACCCGGAGCCCTGGGGATCTTCCCAGGGATTCAAATAAGCTTCTAAACGGCTTAAACGATAAGGCACCCGGACGATCAAAAAGTAAAACACCGGAATAAAAAGGAGCAGCCCCCCAAGGATGTAACGGATCCTGAACCCCGCAATAAAAAAAACTGTTCCGGTCAACATCACCATAAAGGCTACCGACCCGAGATCCGGTTCCAGGATCGTCAAAACACAGACGATCCCGATCAGGATCAGCGGCGGGATAAAAATAAGGACATTCCCTTTCTGGACAAGAGGAAGCTTCCGAGAAAGATAATCCGCTAAATAAATACAGCAGGCTAGTTTGGCGAATTCAACGGGCTGGAATTGAAAACCGAGAATGCGGATCCATCGCTTGGCGCCACCGGCCCCATGCCCAACGCCGGGAAGAAAAACAATGACCAAAAGCAGAATGGCAAACAGCATGAAGGCGCGCGCATTTTGCTTGTAAAACTGGATCGGCATTGATGCGGCAATAAAAAAACCGATCGTCCCCAGCACCGCAAAAATAAACTGGCGGATCAGGAAATATTGCGCATTCCCATAACGCTGATACGCCAGAACACCGCTTGAACTGTAGATCATAACGATCCCGATCGCGACAAGCGTGTAAGCAATAATAAATAGAAGTTTTGCTTCTTTGGACATGAATTCCTTTAAATTTTCAACTTTGAACTTGGATCTTTTTTCGGATGATCTGTTTGAATAAAGCGCCACGCTCCTGATAATTCTTGAACATATCAAAGCTCGCACAGGCGGGAGACAACAGAACAACATCTTCAGGTTGGGCCCGGGAAAAAGCTTCCTGACAAGCGGATTCAAAATCTTCCGCCTGAAGGATCGGAGCCGCCCCTTGCCAGGCCTCTGCGATCATCTCTTTGCCGGTCCCGATCAAAACCGCACATTTAACTTTTTGCCGGATCTTTTCCCAAAGAGTACCGAAATCCTTACTCTTAGCCTTGCCTCCTGCAATAAGGACCACCTTCTGGTCCGGATACTTTTCAAGGGCCCACAGTAAAGAAGCCGGCGTCGTAGCTTTAGAATCGTTCACGAAGCTGATCCCCTTCCACTCCGCGAATTTTTCAAGCCGGTGTTCAATGCCTGGAAAATCACGAAGAACTTCACGGACAATATGGGGAGGGCAATTCAAAACCTCTGCCGCGCACATCAGAACCGCTTCGTTCGGGTTTAAAAGTTCTATCCCCTTGAACGTTTGATCGGAGTAAATTTTTTTTGCTTCAGTCTCAAATTCCGGAAAATACTTTTCCTCATCATCTTTACGGCAGATCATGACATCGGAGCTTTTCATGGCTTGGAATAAATTCAATTTAGCCCAAGCATATTCACGCATACTGCTGTGCCAATCTTGATGGTTGGGATAAACGTTTAACAAAATCCCTACCGAGGGTGCAAATGTTTTACAATGCATTAATTGAAAGGAGCTCACCTCTAAAACCACCACACTATGTGTTTTTAAGTGCGGGATCTCGCCAATCCAGGGGTTCCCGATATTCCCACACAGCACCACCTCACGCCCGGAAGCTTTCAGGATTTCCGACAAAAGCGTTGCGGTCGTCGTCTTACCACAAGACCCGGTAACAGCTATAACCGTATGGGCAGGCGAAAACCAGCTCGCAACTTCGATCTCGCTATAGATGGGTTTCCCTGAGGCTTTAACGGCTTTATAAATATCCGATTGCGGAGGAATCCCGGGAGAGATCAAAACCCAATCAGCATCTAAGATCGTTTCAAAGGTGTGTTTTCCCCATTCGCTCGAAATCCCTTTCTGCTGCAGGATCTCGGCATTCTTCCGGACCTCTTCTTCACCCGAAACATCAGAACCAAAAACCTGATAACCCTGTGATGACAAAAAAAGAGCGCTCTGAAATCCCGTTCCTTTTAAACCGAGGATCGAAACTTTTTTTCCTGTTTCGAGCGGTTTCATTTAGCGGACCTTTAAAGTGCTTAGACCAACGATCGCCAAGATAAAGGCGATGATCCAAAGCCGGGCCGTGATCTTAGATTCCGGCCAGCCTTTCCGTTGTAAGTGATGGTGGAAAGGCGACATCAAAAAGATCCTTCTCTTAAAGATCTTGAAACTTGCTACTTGCAAAATTACGGAAAGAGCTTCCCAGACGAAAATTCCTCCGACAATCGCTAGGACGATCTCTTTTTTAGTCAAGACTGCAATAGTCCCAAGCGCGCCGCCAAGCGAAAGTGAGCCTGTATCTCCCATCATCACTTCGGCAGGATAAGAATTAAACCAAAGGAAACCCGCACTTGCACCGGCTAAAGCCGCACAAAAGACGGTAACTTCTCCGGTTTCGGGAACATGGGGAATCGTGAGATAAGCCGCAAAATCAGCATGCCCCGTTACATAGGTAATAAGCGCAAAAGTTGTAGTTGTAAAAAGAGTACATCCGATCGCAAGACCGTCCAGGCCATCGGTAAGATTCAGCGCATTCGATGTTCCCGCAAGCACAAGGACCACAAATGGAATGAAAAGGATCCCTAAATTGCAAAGGCTTTGCTTCAGAAGCGGGGCATATAACCCTTTATCAAAACCAGGATCCAGATAAAGATAGATCCCGATCGCAGCCCCCATCAGCACCTGCCCCAGGAGCTTGGTCAAAGAGCTTAAACCCTGTGCCCCTTTCGAACGCATTTTTAGCCAATCATCCAAAAAACCGACAAGACCGAACCACACCATGACAAGGATCATAAGCCAAACAAAGCGATTCAGAAGATTCCCCCAAAGCAGCGTCGCCGTTACGACGCTCGCAACGATCAAAATTCCGCCCATCATCGGAACATCCTTTTTGTGAGCATAAAGATGGTGGATAGACTCCGCGTAAGGACGTTCATGGTCCGTCACCGCACGAAGTTTCTTCAGCCAAACAATGCAGCGCGGCCCTAGCCAGAGGCAAAGGAAAAAGGCCGTGATACTGGCACCCGCAGAGCGGAATGTGATATAGCGAAAAATATTAAAGCCCGTCGCAATATCCGTTAAATGATGTAAAAAATAAAACATGGGTATTTATTATCGTTTTTTTTGATCTGCTGTATTTTGAAGAAAAGCTTCTTGAACCGCCATGAGCACCTTTTCGACATGCATACTTCGCGAACCTTTAAAAAGCACGGCATCCCCCGGACGGAGTATTTCAAGCAAAGAGACCGTCAGCTGTTTCGGGTTCTGGAAATAAACCGCCGAACAATTTGCTTTAGCCTGCTGAATCGCATCAATGCTAAACTGGGTTTTTTCACCGTAAGCTAGAGCGTAAGGAATCTGCGCCGCCATGATCGCCTGTCCAAGTTCATAGTGGTAATGATCTTCTTCCTTGCCCAATTCCAACATATCTGCAAAAACAAGGATTTTCCGGCCTTCACATTCCAAGGCTTGAAAAGCTTTTAATGCGTTCCCAAAAGAAATCGGATTTGCATTATAACAGTCATCAATAATGCGGACACCGTTCGGCAATATTGTCTCATGAAACCGCCCGGAAGGAAAGGTCACAGCGCTCCAATCCTCTGGCAAAACTTCCCAAGGGATGCTCAAACTTCTCACCATCGCTAATGCTAGGGCGGCATTCAAAGCAAGAAATGGCGCATTCCCCGGGAAAACAAAAGGACCGCGCCCGTTAAGTTTAAAACTTACTTGCTTTCTCCGGAGATTGACGTCAGAAATGTGATATTCGGCTTTTGGAGAAAATCCGACCAGCGTAAAGCTTTTTTTCTTCTGGCGGATCTTTTCCTGGAGATAAAGGTCCTGGTCCGAAGTGATCAAAGGGGCCTTTTGATCTAAAAAATCTACGATCTCAAGTTTTGTATCATAAACATTTTCCAAAGATCCGAATCCCGCTAAATGCGCCGGCCCGATGGGCGTTAAAATAGCGGCCGAGGGCTTGATAAGGTCGGAAAGATAGGCGATCTCTCCGGGATGACTGGCGCCAAGCTCCATGACGCAATATCGATGCTCTGGCAACAGCCTGGACAACATGATCGGAACACCCAGATGATTATTTAAATTTCCAAAAGTCGAGAGCGTAGGATGACTTTGACGCAATAAAAAAGCAAGGAATTCCTTGGTCGTTGTCTTCCCCACGCTTCCAGTAATTCCGATGGTTTTTACGGAAAGAGAGGTGCGGTAACTTACCGCCAGCTGGGTCATGGCCTTCTGAGGGTCTTCCACGGGGATAAGATTGCGAATTGGGGTGTTCGAACTGCGAATAGCTCTTATCAAATCTTCCGTATTTCGTTTATCGAACAGAGCGCCAGAAGCCCCTTTTTGAAAAGCTGCTTCCACATAATCATGACCATCTCCATTCTCCCCTTTAAAAGCAACAAAAAGCTCACCGGCTTTCAGAGTACGCGTGTCAATGGAAATGCTCTTAATCAAAATTGAGGGGTCCGGGAATTCCGGAGAAACGCGGAGAAGTTGGCTTGCTTCAAGATAAGAAAACACGGCTTTTTCTTTGCAGACAAGCTTCAACAACCTCACGGTCGCTGAAAGGAATACGGGCATCCCCGAGGATCTGATAGTCTTCATGCCCTTTGCCTAAAATCATGACCACATCCCCAGGTTTTGCA
>CAYQTU010000029.1:0-14821 GCA_964420575.1 uncultured bacterium | reverse complement strand
CGGCGGCCACCAAGCTTCCTGAAGCTGAGTCGCGCTGGAATGCCGATAAACTGGTTGATCTGATCCGGGATGAGGTGAGCCAACGGGCGGAAGAAAGAAAAGTTTTGGCGCTTCAAAAAGTCGCGATGCTTCGAAAAATCAAAGGAGACGTTTGGGTCCGTCAGGAAGGGAAGCTTTTGAAAGCTCAGGATGGGATGTATTTAAATCCGGATGATGTCTTAAAAACAGATCGTACCGGTACTGCGGAGATTGTGTTAGCGGACGGGAAAGTTGGGACCGTCGACATTTTTGAAAACAGTCTTTTTAGGGTCGGGAAAACCGAAATGGATCCGGATACGGGTGCCCGGAATACGCTTCTTGATCTGGCTTTGGGCAGGATCCTGGTCCATGCTCAAAAACTGGACGGGAAATCCAAATTTGAAGTCCGGACCCCGACCGCGCTTACCGGAGTTCGCGGGACCACGTTTGAGGTTCAGGTGGAAAAGATGATCAGATAGCTTGAATCTTAGTCTGTGAAATAAGCGGAAAACAAATTCTCGATTTTTTTTAATTTTTCAGGAGCCAGGCACATTTGAGTGAAAAGCGCATAGCAGTTCAGGTTCCCGATCGCATTTAGACTGGCATCTTCAAAACCGGCGCTGACCAAACGCTTGTGAAAAGCCTGATTGACGATCTCAACCTCCTGGTAGATCTTCCCGAGATTTTTAAGGTCCCAATTTGGATGCCCGCCTCTTTTCTGAATGAAATATTGAGCAAGCACATACATTGATAAAGCACGATATGCTGTTTCCTCAATGGTCGCAAAAGGGAAGTGGGTTAGGACAAGAGGACGGAGCTTATCCATGACCGGGCAACCGCTTGTTGCCATATAGATTCCGAAAAGGGATCGAAGCGCATCCTGAAGTGAAATATTCCTCTGGTAATTCCTGGGTTTTGTTTTAATGACAACATTCACTTCCTCGTGGGAAATGTCTTTTGAGAACGCATCCGTGACCGGCAGCAAATTGACCGCCACGGGACAATAAGGGGATTCTTTAGGGGATAAAGGGCAATTGGGACATTGGCAACAGGTCAGTTGGGTCCAATCCGGGTAAGCTTGAGGTTTCCGAAAGATCAAGGCAAGGGAATCCGGATCGAGTTCCAGATGAAAGTTTTTAATCCGACCATCCCGAAAAGAGATTTCATAATCAAACTTTATACCTTCTTTATCCACGTGAATGTTCCCTCATGACCAATACAGCTTTATGATATATTTCGGCTCAAGAGGGAAAAACTATACGGTTCAAGGACGGCTTAACAGGCGTAGGGATTTTGCCGATATTAAAAGCGATGAAAACGCAAGTGGAAGAAGCTCCCAAAGATAAAAACGATTTTCTCGCTGAAGAATTCCTGAATTATCTTTCAGTTGAAAAGGGCTTGGCTCAGAACACCCTTGAGGCTTATCGCCGGGATCTGGAGCGTTACCGGGGTTTTATTCGGAAAGAAAAGATCTCGGATTGGAAAAGAGTGACTCGAGCCCATATTCTGAAATTTCTGAACATTGAAGGGAAAAGTGGGCTGGAATCCTCATCGGTGGCGCGGTGTCTTGTTTCTATGAAATTATTCCACCGCTTTTTGGCCAAGGAGCGGTATGTGGACAATGACATCACCAGCATCCTTGAATCCCCGAAACTTTGGAAAAAACTCCCGCATTTTTTGACCCCTCAGGAAATGGATGCGATCCTTAAAACCCCGGATCTAAAAACGAAGAGCGGCATCCGGGATCAAGCGCTTTTAGAATGTCTTTATGCCACGGGGATGCGTGTTTCCGAGATCATCGGATTGATCCCTGAAAATGTCTATTTGGATAATCGTTTCATCAAATGCAGGGGAAAAGGAGAAAAGGAGCGCATTGTGCCGCTTGGAAGCGTTGCGGTGTCTGCCTGCCAGCATTATCTTGCCCGGATACGGTCTAAACAGAAAAACTCCAGCAATCATTTTTTTATTGGACGCAGCGGTAAAGGATTGACCCGCCAATACATCTGGCAAATGGTCAAGAAATACGCCAGACTAGCAGGTATCACTAAAGAGATCACGCCACATACCTTCAGGCATTCCTTTGCAACCCATATGCTTGAAAGAGGAGCGGATTTGCGCGTTGT
This sequence comes from uncultured bacterium, assembly GCA_964420575.1. GTDB lineage: Bacteria > Omnitrophota > Omnitrophia > Omnitrophales > Aquincolibacteriaceae > CAYQTU01. Next base: position 12,680 of record CAYQTU010000029.1, on the reverse strand, counting down.
TCAAGAGCTCTTGGGGCATTCGGATATTTCCACGACTCAGATCTATACACACGTGACCGGGAATCGTCTAAAAAGTGTTCACGCTAAGTTTCATCCTCGCGGTTAAAGCATTTCCCGATTAAGGAAAAAGTCGTCTCTTCCCAAACTCTCGGGAGCCTTGTTTTCACGCTTTTGTCCTACCACAAGATATGGTATACTCTGCCCTGAGGTGAAATGATGAAAAACTTCCAGAAGAACTTCATGGCAGTGGTTTTATTTTTGACGTTGGCAATGCCTCTAGCATGGTCTGCTCAGCAAGATCCTATGTCGGCCAGCAAAGCGGATGCGGAATACATGGACCTTCAAAGCAATATCAAAAAAGACCGGATCGCCGAAGTGGTCCAGCAGGTCAAGGACTTGCAAAGAGAAAATCGTTTTTTATCAGATCGTATTAAATTACTGGAACGTCGAGTAGATGATCTTCAGGATCGTTTACAATAAGGGAAAAGTCAGTCGCTGTCTTAAATTGTCTTAGTGAAATAATTATTTTTCCCTCCAAAACGTGTTTTCAGTAAAAATAAGTCATAGAAGTAAGCCCAGTATTTTAAGGCGCCTGATTTGCCAAGGTAAAATAAAATCAGTGCTGCCCCGATGGTGAATCGACAATCATGAGTTCATCGGGGCGCTATCGTCTAGCCTGATCTAGGACGCCGCCCTCTCAAGGCGGAAACACGGGTTTAAATCCCGTTAGCGCTACCAAAAGTGGTGGGCCTAAAAACAAGGAGCTGCATATGATACCGCGTTATACGCGCCCGGAAATGGGTCGAGTTTGGACTGAAGAAAATAAACTTCAAAAGTGGCTCGAGATCGAATTGGCTGCCCTTGAAGGGCTTGCAGCCTATAACTATATTCCTAAAGAGGTACCGGCTAAAGTTAAAGCAAAAGCCGCCTTTGATGTAGAACGCGTTAAAGAGATCGAAAAGATCGTCAACCACGACGTCATTGCTTTCCTTACCAATGTTGCCGAGCATGTAGGTCCGGTGGGACGCTATGTCCATTTCGGGCTAACTTCATCGGATATTTTAGATACTGGCCTTGCGCTTCAGATCCAGGATGCTTCAAAAATTTTGATCCGGGGACTGAAAAAACTCATTTCGGATCTTGGTCAAAAAGCGAAAGAGCATGCCAAAACGCTTATGGTGGGGCGTTCCCACGGAGTTCATGCGGAGCCGATCACCTTTGGTCTTAAAATGGCGCTTTTCTACGCGGAGTTTGAGAGAAATCTCAAACGTCTTGAGGCTGCAACGGAAAATCTCCGTTATGGGAAAATCTCAGGTGCGGTGGGGACTTTTGCAAATGTGGACCCGAAAGTTGAGGAATATGTTTGCGCGAAGCTGGATTTGAATCCAGCCCCCATTTCGACTCAAATCCTTCAGCGTGACCGCCATGCGGAATATCTGGGGACCTTGGCCATTATTGGAGGCTCTCTTGAGAAATTAGCAACGGAGATCCGAGGACTTCAAAAAACAGAGACCTTTGAGGTTCAGGAATTTTTTGCAAAAGGCCAAAAAGGGTCTTCAGCCATGCCGCATAAGCGTAATCCGATTACCTGTGAAAGGATTGCCGGTTTAGCGCGCATATTGCGTGGGAATGCGTTAGCCGGTTTTGAAAATATTGCGCTTTGGCACGAGAGAGATATTACCCATTCTTCGGTTGAGCGTGTCATCTTTCCCGATAGCACGATCCTTTTGGATTATATGTTAGGGTTGATGCAGAATGTCATTGAGAATTTAGTCGTGAACAAGGACCGCATGTTGAAAAATCTGGAATCCAGCCGGGGCATGGTATTCTCGCAAGGTCTGTTGGTTAAGTTGGTCGAGAAAGTGTTAACTAGAGAGGAATCTTACAAGAGAGTCCAAGATGCAGCTAAAAAGATATGGGGAAATGAGAAATTGACCTTAGAGCAGATTGTTCTGAAAGACAAAAATATTCTGAAAGTATTATCCCCCAAAGAGATCAAAAGCGCTTTCAGTTATGAAAAGCACCTTCGGAATGTTCCGGAGATCCTGAAACGTGTCGGCATTCTAAAAACATCGCAGAAAGGAAAATGAATCATGACCAGCAATCTCAAAAAACCCGAAGCGATCTTAGAGACCCGTCTTCCTTTGACTCAAGTGGCCGTAGGCAAAGTGCGCGATATCTATGGCATTGGCAGTGACAAGCTTTTGATCGTTACGACCGACCGGCTGAGCGCCTTTGATGTAGTGCTGCCCAATCCAATCCCTTATAAGGGAAGGGTCCTGAACCAGATCACGGTTTTTTGGCAAAATTTTTTCAAAGATACGATCCCTCAGCACATTCTCGCAACAGATGTACGGCAAATGGGATTGCCTAAAGAAGTGGTTGAAAAATACGGGCATGAACTTGAAGGCCGTTCGATGCTCGTGAAACGAGCGGAACCCCTTGCCATCGAATGTGTGGTCCGGGGCTATATTACAGGATCTGGCTGGAAAGATTATCTTAAAACCGGTTCCGTCTGCGGCTTTAAGCTTCCTAAAGGCCTGAAACAATGTGAAAAATTCCCGGAACCTCTTTTTACGCCCTCCACAAAAGCTAAAGCAGGGCATGATATCAACATTGATTTTAAAGAAGCTGCTAACATTGTCGGTGCCGAGGTTGCGTCTAAAGTCAGGGATCTCTCGATCATGCTTTACAAAAAGGGAACGGAATATGCGGCATCCAAAGGGATCCTTATCGCAGATACGAAATTCGAGTTCGGGATCTGCGACGGAAAGATCATCTTAATCGATGAGATCCTTACACCGGATAGTTCCCGGTTCTGGCCGGCCGACCTCTATGAGGTCGGGCATGACCAGCCGAGCTTTGATAAACAGATCGTCCGGAATTATCTTGAGACACTTGCTTGGGACAAAAAAGCTCCCGGGCCGGAACTGCCTCAGGATATCATTGAAAAAACCAGTGATGCCTATTGCGAAATTTATAAACGTTTGTCTGGAAAAGACATCAGGGATTAGGAGTTGAACATGTTTAAAGCAAAGATTCACACTACGCTCAAAAAGTCAGTACTCGATCCTCAGGGGCAAACGACCTTGCACGCTCTTGAGGCGTTGGGCTTTAAAGAAGCGAAAAAGTTGCGTATCGGAAAATATTTTGAACTTGTCGTGGATGTCAAAGACCGTAAAAAAGCAGAAGCAAGCATTCATGAGATCTGTGATAAATTGCTCCATAATCCGGTCATCGAAGAATATTCATTTGAGATCGAAGAACTGACGTCATAAAAAGCTAGATTTTAAATAGGATCATTTAATGAAAGCTGCGGTTATTGTTTTTCCGGGTTCGAATTGCGACACGGATTGTTTCCACGCCCTCCATGATGTTATGAAAATGTCAGTGGAGTTTATTTGGCATAAAGAAAGCCGTCTCCCCGAGCTTGATCTGGTCGTGATCCCGGGAGGGTTCAGCTACGGAGATTATTTGCGCACGGGGGCGATTGCGCGTTTTTCGCCTGTTATGGCTTCGGTTACAAAACATGCAAAACAAGGCCGTGCGGTGATCGGGATTTGTAATGGTTTTCAGATCCTTCTCGAAGCCGGGCTTTTACCCGGAGCCATGCTCCGGAATAAAACGCTGACTTTCGTCTGTAAACATACTTGGATCCGCGCAGAAGATGACCGGACAATTTTTACAGGAAACATCAAAAAGGGGGAAACGCTTTGTATCCCCATTGCTCACGGAGAAGGCAATTATTATTGCGATCATGATACTTTAAAGTCTTTGCAGGACCACTCCCAGATCGCGTTCCGGTACTGTTCGAAAGACGGGAAGCTTGGAGAGGAGTTCAATCCGAACGGCTCCCGTGATCATATTGCCGGAATTGTTAATGAAAAACGTAATGTTTTAGGCATGATGCCGCATCCGGAACGTGCGAGCGAAGAGATTTTGGGTTCCTGGGACGGCAAAAAGATCTGGGAAAGCATTATTGCGAACATAGGATAAACAATGCCAACAGTGCAAACGGAAACAAAAATCACTCCCGAACTGATCAAGGCCCACGGGATCACCCCTGCGGAGTATAAAAAGATCCAGGAGATTCTCGGGAGGGATCCGAATATTACTGAGCTCGGGATGTTTAGCGTAATGTGGAGCGAGCATTGCTCCTATAAAAATTCAAAGCCTATCCTCAAGCTTTTTTCTAAAATGAATGCTGAACTTCCGCATCAGGAAAACCTGCTGGTGAAACCAGGCCAGGAAAATGCAGGGATCGTAGATATCGGTGACGGTCTTGCGGTGTGTTTTAAGATCGAAAGTCATAACCATCCTTCAGCCGTGGAGCCTTTCCAAGGGGCTGCGACCGGTGTCGGCGGGATCTTGCGGGATATCTTCACAATGGGTGCGCGTCCGATCCTTTTGATGAATTCTCTCCGTTTTGGAGATCTGAGCCAACCGGTCAGTCAACGGCTTTTTCGCGGAGTAGTTGCGGGGATTGCGCATTACGGAAACTGCATGGGGATCCCGACCGTTGGCGGTGATATTTATTTTGATGCATCCTATGAAGGGAATCCTTTGGTGAACGCAATGGCGCTTGGGATCATCAAAAAGGGAGAGATCGTGAGGGGTGTGGCTCATGGGATCGGGAATCCTGTTTATTATGTTGGTTCCACGACCGGACGCGACGGGCTCGGCGGCGCTGCTTTTGCTTCTCGGGAACTTACAGAAGAAAGTCATGAAGACCGGCCTGCGGTTCAAGTCGGTGATCCGTTCATGGAAAAGCTGCTTATGGAAGCTTGTCTTGAACTTCTTCATACGGATGCATTGGTTGGAATGCAAGATATGGGCGCAGCGGGACTGACTTGTGCGGGCTGTGAGACCGCATCGCGTGCCAGTACAGGCGTTGAGATCGACCTGGTAAAAGTTCCGCGCCGGGAGACGGGCATGGTCCCTTATGAAATTCTTCTTTCGGAATCTCAAGAGCGTATGCTCGTGATCGTTAAAAAAGGCAAAGAAAGAGAAGTGGAAAAGATCTTTGAAAAATGGGATCTCCATGCAGTAAAGATCGGAGAAGTGACTTCAGGGGATAAATACCGGGTATTGGATTCGGGGAAGCTTGCGGCCGAGATCCCGGCCAAAGCGCTTGCAGATGACGGGCCGATTTATGTGCGGGAAGAAGAAAAACCAGCTTATTTAGCCGAGGCGCAGGCATTCGATCGATCTTCTATAAAAGAACCTAAAGATTTCAACAATGTTCTTAAGAAATTATTATCTTGTCCCTCGATCGCTTCAAAAGCTTGGGTATGGGAACAATATGACCATATGGTCCGTACGGATACGGTTTTTTATCCGGGGCATGACGCGGCACTGATCCGGATCAAAGGAACGCAAAAAGGCATAGCCGTAGCGACGGATTGCAACAGTCTATATGTTTATTTGGATCCGTTTGAGGGGGGAAAGAGCTCGGTTGCTGAAGCTGCCCGCAATGTCGTGTGCTCGGGCGCAAAGCCGATTGGGTTGACCAATTGTCTGAATTTCGGGAATCCGATGAAACCGGAGATCTTCTGGCAGTTCCATCAGTCGGTTTCGGGAATCATCGAATCCTGCAAGGCACTTGAGATCCCGGTGACGGGCGGGAATGTCAGTTTCTATAATGAAAGCCCGCAAGGAGCGATTTATCCAACGCCAACCATTGGGATGGTCGGTCTTTTGGACGAAATCGAAAAGCGGGTTCCGTCGGCGTTCCAAAATGAAGGAGACACGATCTTTCTCGCAGGAGAAACATTTGATGAACTTGGCGGGAGTCATTATTTGATGATCGAGCACGGGCTTAAAAAAGGATTGCCACCGCGTCTTGATCTTCAGCGCGAAAAGAAACTTCAGCAATTTATCCTTGAGGCTGTCGGACAAAAGGTCCTAACTTCTTGCCACGACCTCTCAGAAGGAGGATTAGCAGTTGCTTTAGCGGAAAGCTGTTTAAAAAGTCAAAAAGGGTTAGGGGCGATCATCAAGGATCTCTCAGCTGTTGGAAAATCGGGGCTTCTCCAAGATGCACTTTATTTTAGTGAAAGCCAATCCCGTGTAATTTTCTCAGTTAAGCCTGGAAATGAAAAAGAAGTTCAAAGCTTAGCGCAAAGACAGGGGGTTGCGCTCTATGCGATCGGAAAAGTGGGCGGGGATGCGCTCATGATGGAAAACCGGATCAGGATAAAGGTCCGGGAGCTCAAAGAATCTTTTAACACCACGATTCCTAACATCATGGAGCAAAAATCATGAGCGGCGAGAACCTTAAGCACCATTGCGGTATTTTCGGGATCTACAATCACCCTCAGGCGGCGCGTATGGCGCAACTTGGACTTTTTGCACTTCAGCATCGGGGCGAGGAAGCTGCCGGGATCTGTACGAGCGACGGTAATGATCTCCATTTAATTAAAGGGGTCGGGCATGTCGGAGACGTTTTTAAAGAAGATTCATTTAACCAACTTCTGGGAAAAAGCGCCATCGGGCATGTGCGTTATTCAACCACGGGATCTTCGACTTTGGCGAACGCCCAACCTTATAAAGTGGATTATTCCCGTGGGCAGATTGCGATTGCGCATAATGGGAATTTAGTGAATGCGCAGCTCCTGCGGGCCGAGCTTGAGGCGTACGGGTCGATTTTTGGCAGTACCATGGATTCCGAGATCTTCATCCATTTGCTTGCGAAGCCTGCGTATCGTACCCATGAAGAAGGAGTCATTGAGGCCACTAAACGCGCCAAAGGTGCTTTCAGTCTGACTATTTTAACGGAAGACCAATTGATCGGAGTGCGGGATCCGCGTGGTTTTCGGCCGCTTTGCCTTGGCCGGTTAGGGGATAGCTTTGTGCTTGCCTCGGAAACTTGTGCCTTTGACCTGATCGAAGCTAAATTTATCCGGGAGATCGAGCCGGGTGAAATTATCGTGATCGATCGTAACGGAATTCGCAGTCATTTCCCTTATAAAGACAGTGAAGTCCCTAAAGCACAATGTATTTTTGAGCACGTTTATTTTGCGCGTCCGGATTCGATCATTTTTCATGATAATGTTGGCTTTGTCCGCGAACGACTGGGCCGGCAGTTGGCCAAGGAACATCCTGTCCCGGCGGATATTGTTGTACCTGTCCCGGATTCCGGGAACTTTGCGGCGATGGGGTATTCGCATGAATCCGGAGTCCCGCTCGCACATGGTTTTATCCGGAACCATTATATTGGACGCACTTTTATCAGCCCTACCGAAGCTGGACGGTCGCTCAAGGTCAAGATCAAATTGAACCCGATCCGGCAATTTGTGGACCGCAAGCGGGTGATCGTGGTGGACGATTCGATCGTTCGCGGAAATACGGCAAAAAATCGTGTTAAACTTTTGCGGTCTGCGGGAGCTAAGGAAGTCCATATGAGGATCAGTTGTCCACCGCATATTTCGCCTTGTTTTTATGGGATCGATTTTCCGTCTAAGAAAGAACTTCTGGCTGCGAACAGCAGTATGGAGGAAATTAAAAAATTCTTGGATGTGGATACTTTAGGGTATCTTAGCTTGAACGGGATGCTGGCCGCGACCACTCAAAGTTCCCATGATTTTTGTGCAGCCTGTTTCACGGGGAATTATCCGACCGAGATCTTTGACGAAGTGGATAAATTCAAACTTGAGAATAAAAGGAAATTTTTTGGCTTATGAGTTCCTGGACCTATGAAAAAGCCGGAGTTCCACATTTAAAAGGCGATCCAGATTATAACCGGAAGATCGCAAAACTGATCCGTTCAACCCATATTCCTGGGGTTTGCGGCAATACGCTGGGCTTTGCTTCGCTTTTTGACCTCAAAAAAACAAAAATCCATGATCCTCTTCTTGTGGCTTCGACCGATGGAGTAGGCACTAAATTGGAACTGGCCCGCCTTTTAGGAAAACATGATACGATTGGGATCGATCTGGTGGCGATGTGCGTAAACGATCTTATTACTTCGGGGGCTAGGCCTCTTTTTTTCTTGGATTATTATGCCACCGGAAAATTTCAGACCGGCGTGATCAGCGAAGTCCTCAAAGGCGTTGTCGAAGGGTGCCGGCAAAGCCAATGCGCTCTTGTCGGCGGTGAAACGGCGATTATGCCCGGTTTTTATTCGACAAAGATGGAGCAGGGTTCTGCCCAATATGATATCGCGGGATTTTCTGTGGGGGCTGTGGACCGTAAAAAAGTTGTGACGGGGAAGACCATTTGCGCAGGGGATGTTATCCTCGGCATACAATCCTCGGGTTTTCATTCAAACGGTTATTCATTGATCAGGAAGATTTTTTCAGAAAAAGAGCTTCGAGGGCCGATTGGCAGGAGGCTTTTGGCTCCGACGATCATTTATGTCCGGCCGATCATGAAACTTATTGAAAAAATCCATGTTCAAGGGATCGTTAATATTACCGGCGGAGGATTTTACGATAATTTGCCTCGCGTGATCCCTGTGGGCCTTGGAGCTGTTATTGATTCCAACGCTTGGGAAGTCCCTGAGATCTTCCGTATCGCTCAAAAAACGGGAAAGATTTCAGACCGTGAAATGTACAAAACCTTTAATATGGGAATCGGGATGGTGGTTGTTCTGGCTGAGAGGTTTGTTGGACAAGCCGTTCGGACCCTGAAAAATTTTAAATTGAATTCTTGGGTCATTGGGCAAATCATGAAAAAGAACGGAGTGGAAATTCTATGAAGGTTCTGCTTGTGGGGTCAGGAGGAAGAGAGCATGCGTTAGCTTGGAAGATCGCTCAAAGCCCTTTGCTTAAGAAGCTTTATGTCGCGCCAGGGAATGCGGGCATAGCGGGGTGCGCTGAATGTATCCCGATCGCCTCGGATAATGTCGACGCGCTGTTGGAATTTGCATTAAAAGAAAAAATCGATCTGACCGTTGTAGGGCCTGAATCTCCGCTTGTTGCAGGGATCTGGGATAAGTTCAATGCCAAAGGGTTGAAGGTTTTTGGACCTTCACATGACACAGCTATGCTTGAAGGAAGTAAGGCTTTTTCAAAAGACCTCATGAGCAAGTATGGTGTTCCGACCGCTAATTATGAAATATTCACAAACGTTAAAGAAGCCAAGCATTATGTCATTGAAGCCGAAATGCCGATAGTGGTCAAGGCAGATGGTCTTGCGGCCGGGAAAGGGGTTGTGATCTGCGATACTTCGGAGCAGGCTGTAAATGCCTTGACGCAGATGATGGACGAAAAGATTTTTGGGGATGCTGGCAGCAAAGTGGTGGTCGAAAAGAAACTGGAAGGGGAAGAAGTCTCTGTTTTGGTCTTAACGGATGGGGAAAAGATCATCCCGCTTGCAACGGCACGAGACCACAAGCGGGCCTATGATCATGATCGAGGCCCCAATACCGGTGGCATGGGAGCTTTTTCTCCGAGCCTTCAAATCCAGGAAAATGAGGTAAATGAAATTATCGATATTGCGATCCGACCGATCATTGAGGGACTTGCCAAGGATGGAATGCCCTATCACGGGATCCTTTATGCAGGGCTTATGTTGACCAAAGAAGGGCCGTTTGTGTTGGAGTACAATTGCCGTTTTGGGGATCCTGAGACAGAGGCCATCCTGCCGCGTTTGAAATCCGATCTATTGTCTGTTATGGTGCAAATCGCAAATGGCCGTTTGGAATCAGAAACGCTTGATTGGCATGAAAAAGCCTGTATGACCGTGGTTGTTGCTTCTCGGGGGTATCCTGGGGCTTATACAAAAGGTTTCCCGATCCATGGGCTTGAAACCGCCCGAGGAAAAGAAGATGTGATTATTTTTCATGCTGGAACTGCTTGGAATGCAGAGAAACAGATCGTAACGGCCGGAGGACGGGTTCTGGCGGTTACAGCGCTTGGAGAAAATCTTCGGGCTGCGCATGACCGTGTGTATCAAACCCTTTCTCAAATCCATTTTGAAGGCAGTTTTTACCGCCGGGACATCGGGCATAAAGTCATCGAGGTGCTTAAATGAAAAATCAAGTTTCAATCGTGATGGGAAGTGATTCGGATCTGGAAGTAATGCAGGAGTGTGCAAGCGTATTGAAAGAGTTCGGGATCTCTTATGACATGCAGGTCCTGTCCGCTCATCGGACACCACATCTTGTTGCTGCTTTTGCATCCCGAGCAGGTCGGCAAGGGAAGAAAGTGATTATTGCGGGTGCGGGTGGTGCAGCTCACCTGGCCGGAGTGATCGCTGCGCATACGACGCTTCCGGTAATTGGCGTGCCGCTTGCAGCAACCCAGTTGAATGGCTTTGATGCTCTTTTAGCGACGGTACAAATGCCGGCGGGGATCCCTGTCGCTACAGTTGCGGTCGGAAAGGCCGGAGCAAGAAACTCAGCAATCCTTGCGGCCCAGATTCTTGGGCTTTCTAATACTCGATTAGCGAAAAAACTCCAAACGTATAAAGCCTCGCTTGCTAAAAATTGTCAGGAAAAAAACAAAAAGTTACAGCAAAAGATTCAGAAAACTTGACCTCTTATAATAAGATCGGGCGAATAAGTTGTGATGAAGACCACAGTTGTTGTTAAAATTGATTTGCGTGAACCGGAGCCGGCTAAGCTTCGCGAGATCATTGCCGCGTGTTCTGAGGGTAAGATCGTGGCTTTTCCTACGGAAACGGTCTATGGGATTGGCGGCCCTATGCATATCGCGGATATGGATGCAAAACTTCGGGAGATTAAAGGGCGCTCCGAAGCTAAACCTTTTGCCTATCATATTAGTGAGTGGGGGATGCTCGAAAAATTAGGCGTTAAGATGACGTCCTCTTTCCGCTATCTAGTCCGACAGTTTTGGCCTGGGCCGGTTACGATCCTGGCCCAAGGTCAATCGGGTCAAAAGATCGGTATAAGATTTCCTAAGAACAAGATCGCTTGCGCCCTCATTTCCGGATGCGGTGAGCCCTTCATCGGAACAAGCGCGAATCGTAGCGGACAGAGTTCGCCTCATACAGTTCAGCAAGTGATGGGCCAATTAGATGGGGCGATCGATTATTTGATTGATGGAGGGAAAACGGAATTTGCTAATGATTCGACCGTGGTGGATCTGAGCCCGGACGGTCCGGCCATTCTTCGAAAAGGGGCCCAAGGGCATGAAGTCGAAAAAGCCTTAGAAAAGATCAAATCGGGAAAATTTTTTAAAAAAAAGATCTTGATCGTATGTACCGGGAATTCTTGCCGTTCTCCGATGGCTGAAGGATGGCTCAAAAAGGAATTGGACCGGCGTGGCTTATCAGAGCAAATTGAAGTGGCTTCGTGTGGTATGGGGGCCCGGGACGGATTACCGCCTTCGGGAGAAGCGGAATGGGTAATGAAGAACCGTGAAGTGGATATCAGCGGGCACCGTAGCCGTACATGCCGTTTAGAGGATATTTGGGGAGCGGACCTTATTTTGGCCATGGGAGAACAGCATGCCGTAGCGCTTTCATCAATGCTTGAATCCGCGAAGAATAAAACCATTATTTTGAATATTCCTGACCCTATCGGTTTAGGGGTCAGTATCTATGAAAATACAATCCAGGCGATTCAAAGCAAATTAAGGGAACACTGGAGTGAGATCGTCAAATTCGCATAACGGAAGGTTTTTATGAAAGAAAAAATTGCGCTTGCATGTGATCATCGGGGGTTAGAATTAAAAAATAAGATCGCAGATCTTCTCAAAAAGAAAAACTTTGAGATCATTGATTGCGGAACTTGCACAGATGCCTCGTGTGATTACACAGATTTTATTTTTCCGGCGGCTGAAAAAATTGCGTCGGGTGAATGTCATCGCGCGATCGGGATCTGCTACACCGGAATTGGCAGCTCGATTGCCGCTAACAAAGTTTGCGGTGTGCGGGCCTCGCTTTGCCATAGCGTGGAAGAAGCAAAATTGACCCGGGCGCATAATGATTCGAACATGTTAATCCTGGGAGCCGGGTTTATTCAAAAAGAGAACGTGATCCCGTTGGTGGAAGCATGGTTAAACACGCCTTTTGAAGGGGGGCGGCATGAACGTAGAGTTCATAAAATCAAAGACTATGAAAAAAAGCATTGTTGATCACACATTCCTTAAAAAATCCGATCCAGAAATTTATCAAGCGATCCGGGCGGAGATCAAACGGCAAAATGAGAATATTGAACTGATCGCAAGTGAAAATTTCACCTCGATCTCGGTTCTGGAAGCTATGGGTTCTGTGCTTACGAATAAATATGCCGAAGGGTATCCGGCAAAGCGCTGGTACGGAGGCTGTGAATGTGTGGATGTTGCCGAGCAGCTTGCGATTGACCGGGCTAAAAAACTTTTTGGAGCTGAACATGTGAACGTCCAACCGCATAGCGGAACTTCAGCGAATATTGCGGTTTTTATGGCACTTCTAGAACCTGGCGACAAGATCCTGGGAATGGATCTGACCCATGGCGGGCATTTGTCCCACGGCCATAAAATGAATTATTCAGGGAAGTTCTATACGATCATTCCCTATGGCGTAAGCCCGAAAGATGAGCAAATCGATTATGATCAACTTGAAAAACTGGCTTTAGAACATAAACCGAAAATGATCCTTCTCGGGGCTTCTGCTTACCCGAGAGTCATTGATTTTAACCGTGGAAGAGAGATTGCGGACAAGGTCGGTGCGTTGCTGATGGTGGATATGGCGCACTTTGCGGGACTTGTAGCGACCGGGCATCATCCGAGCCC
>CAYQTU010000028.1:3271-14854 GCA_964420575.1 uncultured bacterium | reverse complement strand
TTTCCATAATTTCGCTTCAAAACCGCTATCTTTGATCCGCAAACGTCCCAGCGATCCATAGATATCGATCTCAAACATTAAAAAATTCTCGGTCCGCAAACCGTGCAAAAAACAATGATACCCTCCGCTCATCCGCAGACACACATCCGGCGTCGGGTCCGGAGCCCCCACCAACCCGTTATCGAACGCCTGGACCGAAAGGATCTCTTCACCGGTGACCATGCGGATCAGATCGATCAAGTGTGAACCCGTGTTGGCGATCCCCGCAGTGTAGTAGCAGTCAATGGTTTGGATCTTGCCCAGTTTTCCGGAGCAAATAAAAGCGCTGATCTTTTGTTCAAAGGCATCCCATCGCCTCGAATGATTGACCGCAAAAACTGTCCCATGCTTTTGGACCAAGGTCACAAGCTCGTCCGCTTCAACCAGCGATGAGGCGATCGGTTTTTCACAAAAAACAGCTTGAACGCTCTTCAAGATCGCCTCACTTGCGATCTCAAAATGGGAAGCTGGCGGCGTACAAATGCTGACCAAGTCCAATGCCTCCTGAGCCAACATGTCCCGGAAATCCGTATAAGTCCTGGAAATATTCCAGGTCTGAGAAAATTCTTCGAGCCGTTGGCGGTCTAGATCGCAAGCCGCAACGAGCTCGATATCTTTTCGGGCAAGATAAGCCTGGGCATGGGTCACGATCCCTTTTCGCTTTTTATCCGATGCAAAAAGGCTTGCAATACGTCCGCAGCCGATAATCCCCGCCTTAAGCTTTTTTGCCATAAAATTCCTTTCGAAGAACGCTCATCCGGATCGCATCATAATACTGACCATTCCGGTAGATTTCCTGGCGCAACACGCCTTCATCCCGGAACCCTGCTTTCCGGTAACAGGCAGCTCCCGCTTTGTTGGAAGCGTTCACTCCAAGCCAGATCCTGTTGAGATTTAGCTTATCAAAACCGTACCTTAGGATCAGCGATGCAGCTTCCTGGCCATAACCTTTACCCCAAAACTTTTTTTCACCGATAATGATCCGGTATTCTGCGCTTCGCGAAACCCAATTGATCACATAGAGCCCTGCATTCCCGATATGCTGACCCGTCTTTTTATCCACGATCGCGAATACAATATCTTTTTCGCTTTTGATCAAAGTGTCATACTCCGCTTCCAGCGCCTCCATCGTGTTCGGCTTGAGGCCCATGAACATAAAATGGGTCACCTCAGGATCATTTGCCCACTGAAACATATTTTTGCTTAAATCGGCCCGTTCCAGGCCCCTTAAATAAAGTTTTTTACCCACTATAAAAGGGTGATACATTAAACACCTCCTCGTTTTTTGATCTCTTCGGAATAACTTTCGTGCCGCTGCGTTTGCACGCAGGCGTTCATCAGATCCGGCCGTCGATCCAATAAGCTCAGGATTTCATTTAAACGGAAAATCCGGCCTCCTTGATAAAGTTCATGGAAGATAGCCCGCACAAGATCTAAGTCGCTTTGATAATCCACTGTCAAACGCAAGTGGGATAGATTTTGGGGTGCCGCCAAGGTCTTCATTTTATAATTTTCAGGATGTTCAAAAAAATTGGTCGTCAGCCACTCCCGACGAAACGGATCCGTCACCTCACGGTCCGCCCGCTCCAAAGCCTGCCGAGTAAAAAGTTCGACATCCAACCCATGCGGATAGGTTGCTTGGGGCCTGGAGTTCGACAGATAATCCAAAACGGGTTCAGAACTTTTAAAACCGCGAACCAAATCATCCACAAGGCCCGGGTCCACCAACGGACAGTCGGCGGTCACTCGGACAATAGCATCCGCATTGAACTCTTCCGCAGCCCCGCGATACCGCTTCAAAAGATCGGTTTCGCTCCCCGCAAAGCACGGGATCTTTTCCTTTTGGGCAAAATCCGTGATCACTTTGTTCTCGGGACGGTCCGAAGTCACAATAACGGTGTCATTCAGCAACTGGGCCGCAGCCGTTCTGTTCCAAACATGCCAAAGCATCGGCCGTCCTTCGATCTCGAGCATAACCTTTTTCGGAAGACGTGTGGACCCGATCCGGGCCTGTACAAAGCCAACGATCTTCATTCGGCGATCATCTTCTTGAGCTGCGCAACGGTCAACCATTTTGAATTTGTGTTGCTAGCATATTCAAAATCCGCAGGAACGCTTTTTCCACCCCGATGTTTTCCTTTTTCATACCAGGTCAGACTAGGTTCCAAAATGAACATCTCCTTGAATTCCAAAGCATGCTGAGACTCGCCTTTAGGAAGTAGGACTTCATGGAGCTTCTCGCCCGGACGGATCCCCGTTACTTTGCATTTGCATTTCGGATCCACCGCCTTGGCAAGATCCATAATATTCATGCTGGGGATCTTCGGAATGAATAATTCCCCGCCGTGCATGATCGAAAGGCAATTGGCAACAAATTCCACACCTTGCTCGAGGGTGATCCAGAAGCGCGTCATGCGTTTATCCGTTACCGTGAAAACACCGGTCTTGGCTTGTTCCCGGAAAAGCGGGATGACGCTACCTCGAGATCCGATCACATTCCCGTAGCGAACCACACTGAAACGCGTTGCATTCCCGCCCGCATAAGCATTCCCGGCAACAAATAATTTGTCCGAGCAAAGTTTCGTGGCCCCATAAAGATTGATGGGATTGGCCGCTTTGTCCGTACTTAAAGCAATTACACGCTGGACCCCATTATCGATCGCGGCATTGATGATATTCTGCGCGCCTAGAATGTTCGTCTTCACGGCTTCGATCGGGTTGTATTCACAGGCAGGCACCTGCTTCAGCGCTGCGGCGTGAACGACCACATCCACGCCATGAAAGGCACGATGTAGCCTTTCCGGATCCCGGACATCTCCGATGAAAAAGCGGACCCTTTTGTCAGTAACCTTCTGCTGCATTTCAAATTGCTTCAATTCATCACGGCTAAAAATGATCAGCTTCTTGACATCGTATTTTTCAAGCACCATGTCGACGAATTTTTTTCCGAACGATCCGGTGCCGCCAGTAATCAAAACAACCTTGCCGTCCAAATAATGCGTTTCTTTTTTCATGATAAACTCCTCTGGTTCAATGATGTTGCTGAATGATTTTTTTGACCGTCCGGATCACAAAGAGGACTTCCCGGTCCGTCATTTTAGGGAACATGGGTAACGAGATCGCACTGCGATAATAAGCTTCGGTGACCGGGTAATCTGTGGGACGATAACCTAAATTTTTATAATAAGGCTGGGCCGGTATAGGAATGTAATGGACCTGAACCCCAAGGCCTTCTTTCTGCAAGGCTTCAAAGATCACACGCCTTTTTGAGATAAGAGATCTTTGAAGCCGGATCACATAGAGATGGTAGGCATGCCGGCAATTCTTTTTTTCGATCGGCGTGCATAAAAGATTTTTTTCATGAGCAAAAGCGCTGCGGTACATCGCCGCGATCTTCCGACGACGGAGAAGAAAGCCTTGAAGCTTTTTGAGCTGTTCGATGCCGAGAGAGGCCTGAATCTCGGTCAGGCGGTAATTATAACCGAGGGCCTGCATTTCGTAATACCAAGACCCCTCATTTTTTTTCAAAAGTTTCGCCGGATCACGGGTCACGCCGTGGGTTCGGAGCATGGACAAACGTTCAAAAAGCACGTGATCGTTTGTCGTGATCATACCGCCTTCACCGGTCGTGATATGTTTCACCGGATGAAAACTGAAGATAGTCATATCGGCATAGTGACAGGACCCCACACGATAACCGTCCCCGACCGCACCCAATGCATGCGCGGCATCCTCAACGACCTTGAGTTTGTGCTTCCTCGCGATCGAAAAAATCTTTTTCATATCCGCCGGATGGCCCGCAAAATCCGTGACAAAGATCGCCCGGGTCCTGGAGGTGATCTTCTCTTCGATCTTTCCCGCATCAAGACATTGGGTTTCAGAATCAATATCCACAAAAACCGGTTTGGCTCCGGTATAGAGGATTGCATTGGAAGTCGCCAAAAAACTCATCGGCGTCGTTAGAACTTCATCTCCTGATTGAAGCCCGAGGGCCAGTGCGGCCAGATGAAGTGCAGCAGTGCCGTTCGAAACCGCCACGGCATATTGGGCTCCGACCTTTTTTTTAAAAGCTTGTTCAAACTCCGGAACTTTCGGCCCTTGGGTAAGAAAATCCGACCGCATCGCCTGGAGAACCGCTCGCTCTTCACGAGCATCGAGCCATTGCTTCCCGTATGGAATCTTCTTAGTTCTTTGCGTCATGGGATCGGGTATCCGGATTTTTGGGAGCGGAGGATTCATCGTCAATGCCCTCATGGACCCATTTCCTGGCTTTGTTGTAGGCCTTGCCGACTTTATCCTCAAGGACGGGTGAAATGACCCGGAGAAGCTCTTTGCCTAAGATACGATACTGCTTTCCCACTTTGGCTGCGCGGATCAGACCTTTTTTCAACATTCGCGTCATCGTGCTCGGACTGACCTTCAGGAGCTCTTGCGCTTCCTTTGGGGTATAAACCTCATGTTCATTAATAGCCATCAGATATGTTCTCCTATTGGTAACTAGGATAGCACAACATCTCTAATTGTCAATACTAGTCATTAATAGTCACTAGTATTCATAACCTGTTGACTTTAAAGAGGTTAAGAAGCGTCTTTTTTAATGCGGGTTTCAACGATGGGTTTTAAGGTATCCGCCACAAGCTCATGAACCGCAGGGCTCAAATGCGCTTCAATTCCGCCCGGCTTCATGGCGGTCTCTCCGTACCGTTCACGGAACGCCTTAAACGGCCCGGTAAGATCCACAAAAGCAAAATCTGGATCATCGGTATAGGGTTTCATAGCTTCAACAAGTTCTTCAGGAGGCGGCAGAATCCCGGTCGGAACAGGGATATAGACCAAAATAAAAGCCGCTCCCATTTTACGGGTTTCAGCCACCATTTGATCTAAAAGATAGCTGACGGTCTTATAGCGGTATTTTTCGATATCCCGTGGAGCATAGCGTTGATTGATCCCTGGGACATCACGGCGGGTCAGCTTCAAAATATCCCGTCTCACCGCCCAATGAATATCCGTCCAACCAAACGGATGACGCCAGACTATTTGCTTGAGGTAGGCATAATAATCCGATGACGTTTTGGAAATTGGTGTGTGAATGAACGGCTTACCATTCTGATCAAAATCCGTAAAAGCTACAGCCCGGCACAGCGGCGAGATACATGGAGCACACGGATCCGACGAGCGGTTGATCTGATCCGTGATAAAGCCATAAATCACAACTTTGGGCTTCAAAAATTCATATTTTTTCAACGACAAAAGCGCCGTTGTCATACCGTAGCTCGGCATGGCCACATTCGCAACTTCCAGTTTCGTTTTTTGTCCGAGCACTTTAAGGTAAGTCTCTTCATCCTCAACCCCATGACCCCAAGTCATCGAACAACCGATCCCCAGGATATCGACATGGGTTGGACCTTTAAGCCCTTCGCGGCCGACCCGAGCTCCGATCGTGTCCGTATAAACCGTATAGACCGGATTCGCAAGATAGCACATGGTGCTGGAAGGTCGCGCGACAAACCCCACATCCGGGTCTTCCACAATGAAGGAATCGCCAATAAAATTAGTTTGATGGGAGCGGTAGTAAAGATAAGCCCGGACCGCATAGAAGCCCAGAATCATCCCCCCGAGAACAAACAGGAGAAGGATTATCGTCACGAGACCCAAGAAAAGATTTTTATTCGAAAAATATTTTTTAGAAGACTGGGAATGGGTTTTGACGCGGGTCATTTTAGGCATAGTCCGCATACGTGGATTGCCAGTCTGAGCAGTCGCGGCATAGCGGCGGCAGTTCTGAAAAGCGTCCTTGGAGGTGCATGGCCCGGTATTCTTTCAATTTTCTGTTCCAAAGTTCTTTCAAGGTCGCGTTTTTGGCATTGCCACATTTGACCTGGCAGTGGAGATCGACTGCGCAAAGGGCTACTTCCCCATCCGCGCAAATACTCATCGTCTTCATCAGCCAATAACAAGGTTTCCGTTCAACCTGATCGTTTCGCCGCAAATTTTTTGCTTCGATCAAACCTGCCCAGCTGATCTTGGGACGGATCTTCACCTTCACACCCTCCGCGGTCCAAAAAGCCTTAAAGCGGTCTACTTCCTGTTCATTGATGTCGCTCTGGACGAACTGCACATAAAGCTGCTGGGAGGGTTTCCCGCACTTCTTCAAAAGATCCCGGTACGCCAGGACATTCGATACCGCTTTTTCAAAATCACCGCCGATCCGGATCTTGTCATAGGTTTCTTTCGTCGCCGCGTCGATCCCTACATAAGTCGCATCCAACCCGGCGCGGATCACGGCTTCGGATCTTTCCGGGGTCATCAAGACGCCGTTGGTATTCGTCACGACATCGGTCAACCCTTTATCTTTGGCGTAGCGAATGCGTTCTGCAATATCTTTGCAAAGAAAGGGATCGCCAAAAAAGATCTCCCAAACACGGGCATGGGGATTTTCGATAGCGATTTCATCGATGATCTTCCTATATAGATTTTTATCGAGGAATTGGATCGGGCGATAATTGCGGATATTCTTGTGATCGCACATCGAACACTGCAGATTGCAACCGTTAAAATTATCTATAAGGATCACCTGAGGGAAATCGACCGCCTCTTGGGTGCGTGTTACTTTGTTCAGATCACTTTGGTAGCTCATAGTAGAAGCGGATTATACCCGAATCCCCAAGTCAGAGAAAGATTAAAAAGCTTACGGTTGAATTTCACCCGCCCTGCAGGTATGATGTGCCCTTATTATGAAAAAGATCTCAAAATCCAAACCTTTTAAAAAGCGTCCCGGGGCCGATGAATTCCCGCTCCAGGTGGTCTTGTCATTCCTTTATGTTTGCAATCTCAAATGCCCCTTATGCCCTTATACGGACGGGAATTCCGAGATCCGTCAATTCTACCAAAAACGCAAAGGCTTGTTCTTCCCGCTCCCTCTATTTAAAAAGATCGCCCGGGAGTGTGGACAGTATCATGCTTTTATTCGATGCACAGGCGGCGGTGAACCCACACTTCATCCGCAATTTTTTGAAATGGCCGAATACGCTAAAAAGGTCGGAGCACGGCTTTGGTTAACGACGAACGGAACCCTTTTAGGCCCCCAATCCCCAAAAGCAAAGAAAAATCTGGAGTTTTTGATCGATATCGGATGCGATATGCTGGAGTTCAGCGTCGATGCCGGAGACGCGGAAACTTATTCCAAAGTGCGTCCTATGGCCACCCGGCTCTCGCCGGAAGAGCGCTGGAACCAGATCATCGAAACCGTCCGGTACGCGCTTCAATACCGGAATGCCCGGAAAAAACCGGTCCGGATCGTCTGCAGCATCATCATGGATGACCTCCTCGGCCCGAAAGCCACACAGGCCGTTAAATTCTGGCGGGAAGAAGTCGGAGTGGATGACGTCATTACCCGGAAATTTTTGACTTGGGACCAGAACACGAAACTGGATTTCAAACACGCCCTTGACCCGAAACTTTACGCTAAGCTCAATGCCCCGGATCGCACTCCGGTCTCTCCTTGCGTTTGGTTATTTGAACGTCTCAATGTGGACACGCTCGGACGGATCGCGCTCTGCGGCCAAGACATTTCTTTTACAACAGCGCCTAAATTTCCGAATGTCAAAAAAACCACGATAAAAGAAATTTGGCAAGGCCCTGTATTTCAAGAATACCGGAAATTCCATTTGATCGGGCGAGCCGATTCGATCTTTCCGTGTAAGGATTGTTCTGCTTGGAAGGCCGGGATCCGCGACTGGGATCACGGGTGGCTTAAAGTTTTAAAAACAACGGGCAAGAAACTAAGCAAAAACCTCAAAAAGAAATAACCCCTCACCTTCCGGGCTTCCGGGCGATCACTATACGGTAAGAGACCGCGGGAACATACATCGTCATATCCCAAGGCATTGTTCCGGGATATTTCAAGGTCCTCAAGATATGGCTCAAAGAAGTCCATTGCCATTCAGGAAGCACTTGGATCATCTCTAAACCGGCCGCATCAAAAATGACCCGCAGAGCTTGGGGAGTCAGATTATAGATCGCATTCCAGCTTTTTTTAATCCCGGGGAAGATCCTCCGGATCCAATGGCTGAAATCCTGGTAATTCATCGCCAAATAACCGCCCGGTTTAAGGGCTCCGGCGATCTTTCGAAAACCGGCCGCAGGATCATAAAAATGCGAGTCTGTCCCCCACAAGGTCACAAGATCATACTTGGCCGCGGGCAATTCAATCTCTTCCAGGGTGCTGCAAAGGACTTTAACGCCGTAAAGCTCCTCAGCCCATTTTGCCATCTGCGGACTGGGATCAAGCCCGATCACATTAAAACCTTGCTGCTTACAGACATGCATAAAAAATCCTGACGCGCACCCAATATCCAAAAGTTCCCCGCGCGTCATGCCGGTGATTTTTTGGATCGTATTTAATCGCTGTTGGCTCTGCTTTAAACGAACTTTATCGCCCTGGTATCCCCCATAGGAAGAGCCAGATGCGTTTGACTTTCCCCAATAGGTCTCGCTAGCATAGATCTCCCCCATGCAGTCTTTCTCGATCCTCGGGTTCTGGAATGTCAATCCGCACCGTCTGCAGGAATCCCAAGATATGGGCATATCGGACAATTTCAAAGAAAAAGCCGGATGAAGCTCTGAGCTACCACAAGCTAAACAGACCGAAACCTTGGGCGCAAACCTGAGCGTAAGAGAGCTCATGCCGCCACCCCGAGATCAGACGGCAACGCACGGTCTTGAAGGTCGGAAATTCGGTAAAGGTCCATGGGATAATGGTTCGGGATACGGAAGGTTTGATGCATCGCTCGGATCAAACGGAAAAATGGAGGCGGTGCATCAAAATAGGGATATGACCCGATCCGTTCAACCCGGGCTCCGCTTTCACGAAGAAGACGGATATTCTCACTATCTTCTTTCGCGCTGATAAAATAAAATTCATTTTTTGTTTTCATTAAAAGATTCAATTTCTCGCGAGCGCTGTCATGCCAGTCGTAAGCTACGGATTCTGCCGCCAGCTGATCATGAGCCAGATGGAGCTCATGCGGGGTCGGCGCATGCCCAAAACGCAATTCGTACACCTTTTTTTCAGCTTCCTGGGCTGCCCACAGCATCCGCCCTCCAAAATGGCATAGATATCTGCTAAAAAAAATACTGTTGGCAATGATCGTCAGAAAAAGACAAAGACCCGCAACGCGGTAAAAATTCTGCTTTAAAAAAGAGCCTCCGAGCGAGATCCTGGAAGACAGTGAGATCTGCACCAGACCGGTCATGGCAAAGAAGAGTACGGTTCCGGGGAGAAGGATAAACGATAAGTATCGCGGAACCCCGACCGTAAAATCACAGGCAAAAGTCAATGCAATGGCACCTGTCCAAACTGCCAGAACCGGAATAAGATCATGAAGTAGCTGCTCACGTCCCCGGACTTCCTCGGGAACAGGCTCCTTTTTTTTCTTCATGAACAGGCGCAGAACCCAGAACACAAGAAAAACAAAAAACCAACTTCCGAAAAATCCGAGATGCTCAAAAAAAGTCACGGGTTGCCGTTTCGAAACAGGACGCAGAAGGATCAGTTTATTCTTGGGAGCTTTAACCAGATTGACATAAAGATTCTTCGCTGAAATCTGCGAGATCTCTTTTTCTTTGTTTTGAAAATCCTTCATTAATCCCCGGTCAAAGTCTTCGGCGTGGATATCCCTCAGTGAGGCCGGGACCCGGTAATCAATCCCCCAATAACGCGCGGGCACCACGGAGAAGATCAGCAAAAGAAGGACGAGCCCCGTCATCAAAACCCGAAGCCATCCCAGCCGAACAACGAGAGAACGGAAAACGAAGACCCAATGGATTAAAAACACAAAGGGCAGGATCTTTTCGCTGGATTTGATCTTGATGAGAATGAAGATCGACACATAAAAAAGGGCTAAAAAAAGCAAAAACAGTGCGAATTTCTTTTCTTTTCGCAGCAGCACAAAACCATAGATCACAAAAGGGATCAGTCTTAGAAAATCAAACGCAAATTCAAAACCCATCGGGAACGACGTCATCGTAATATAGTTCATCGGAAAGGTCAGGTAGAGGATAACAGCAAGCCAGGGAAGCACCCGATCTTCCGTAAAACGCCGGACCATAAAGAACAGAAGGCCAGAAAAAAGCGCGGAAAAAATTGCCCCCATCATGATGAACGGGGTCGGGCTCCCCTGATCCCAAATATCCCAGAAAAGTTTTGTGGAGAGGACGCCCAGAGGACGGAGATGAGCGATGTTTTCCGTAAAAAACCATCCGGGCGTTAACGGATTAAGCGTACACCAGCCAATTTCCCGATAAGTGACGGACTGGACCAGGTGATAGATCTCGGGATAATCCCGTGTGAATTCCTGGGGCAAACCCCAAAAACAAAAAAGGATAAATAAAAATCCGAAAGTAGCGCTCGCAAGAATCGAGCTTATAGATTTAAACGAACTGTTCGCTTTCATACCAACGCACGATCTCCCCTTTCTTCACGAAGGGCTTTTTTCCGAGGACACACCATCGAAACCAAAGCCGGAAAATATCTTTTACCGATTTCAAGATCGCTTTAAATTTCGTTCCTTTTGCAACGCCGGCGGTACGCGGAATAAAAGGGATCGGAACTTCTTTGATCCGCGCTCCGGCCCAATAGGCGCGGAAAAGTCCTTCCGGATTCGCGAAGGAACTCAGCGCTTCATATTGAAACGACTGAATAAGCGACGTCCGGTAAAAGACAACATTTTGATAATCCGAGATCGGGACCCCGAACAAAAGGCGGATCAATCCGTAATTGATCAACGAAACCATAGCCTTCCGAAGGTTATCGGAACGGTGGCGGATATGATCAAAACCGAAAACGCGGGCCAAACGGAAGACTTTCTGAAAGCCAGATAGCTCCTTAGGGAGCGCAGGCCGGCGCGTCCCGGCAACCACATCAAAATCCTTGAGAAATTCCAAGAAGGAGCGGAGATGTGAAATATCATAAGACCAGTCAATCGTTTGCCAGAACAGGTACTCTTTACGGGCACTTTGGATCGCACGGCGAACGCAATAACCCACATTCTTATTGACCGGATTTTCGACCAGAACGATCTGAGGGATCGTCTTCTGCATCTCCCGAATGATCGCATTGGTCCGGTCCCGGCTCCCGTCATCAACCACGACGATCTCATAATCTTCGATCGCTTCACTGAGCAGATCATTCAGGCGGATCAAAAACCCCTGGATCAGGAGTTCTTCATTGTAGGCCCAACAAAGGCAGGAAACGCTCGCATTGAATTTATTCATAGTCGAAAGCTAACCGATGATTTTTTTAATGGTTTCGATCACATACGAAACCGAGTCGTCCGACAATTTGGGATAAAGCGGAATGGAAAGCGTCCGGCAGCCGATCCGGTATGCGTTCGGGAAATCCTCAGGCTTGTAACCGAAAGTTTCCCGGAAATATTTCAGGGTGTGAACCGCACGGTAATTACAGCCCACGCCGATACCGCTCTGCTGCAGCTCCCACATCACTTGATCCCGGCGTTCAGGCGCAACCCAGAGCGTTTGCAAATG
>CAYQTU010000028.1:0-3261 GCA_964420575.1 uncultured bacterium | reverse complement strand
TGATCTTCGGGAATTCGATCCCTTTCACTTGAGAAAGTTCTCCTTCATAACGTTTGCAGATCTCGGTACGCCGCTTCAGGTAGCCATCGAGCCGGTCGATCTGTCGGATCAAAAGCGCGGCATGGATATTATCCATGTTGTATTTCCATCCCAGGATCTCCATGTCCCAATGGCGGTATTTCAGACCATAGCGCGCAGAAGCATCCGCATTGATCCCATGAGAGCGAAGCATCCGGACCTTATCCGCCAAAACTTTATCCCGGGTCGCCACGGCCCCGCCTTCTCCGCAAGCAAGGTTCTTGGTCGCGTAAAAACTGTAACACGCAAGATCTGAAAGCATTCCCGGACGGATCCCCTCGCGCTCTCCTTCAATGCAATGAGCGCAGTCCTCGACGATCTTTAGATGATGACGCCGGGCGATTTCCGCAATCGCTTTCATATCTGTCATCATCCCATAGAGGTGAACCGGAAGAATGGCTTTTGTTCTCGGCGTAACGGCTTTTTCGATTTTTTTCGGATCGATCAATGCGGTATCGGCTTCAACATCCACAAAAACAGGCGTGGCTCCGGCATGCATGATCGAGGTTGCCGAGGCAAGAAACGTCATCGGGGTCGTGATCACTTCATCGCCTGGGCCGATCCCAAGGGCCAACAGAGAGAGATGCAACGCGGCAGTACAAGAGGTCACGCCAACTGCGAAAGGAAGTCCGGTGAGCTCGGCGAATTTTTTTTCGAATTCTGCCGTAGCAAAACCGGTCGTCAGAAAGACCGATTTAAAAACTTCATCGAGTTTTTGAATGTCTTCGGCTTCGATATTATGACGGAAGAATTCGACGGTTTTCTGCGGCTGAACGCTCAATGGAGTTCCCGTTTCCCGGCCGCCGAAATGATCGGGATGTGACGCATCCACAATTGTTTTTCCCACCATTTACGGTTGTCCCGATACCAGCGGATCGTCTTATCCAACCCGTCTTCAAAACTCGTTTTAGACTTCCAGCCGAGAAGCTCTTTGGCTTTTTGGGTGGAGGAAGTGTGGCGGAACACCTGCCCCGGACGGTCTCCGATGCGGCGGATTCGCGACACCGGTACTTTCATTTTTTTGCAGATGATCTCAGCGATCGTTTTAATATCCATGCTCACACCGCTTCCCAAGTTGATCACTTCCCCTTGTAAAGTTTTAATATCCTTGTGAAGGATCAGATCAAGAGCACGGCAATGGTCTTCGACGAAAATCCAATCGCGCAACGCACTGCCATCCCCGTGGACCGTCAACGGTTCTCCCAGGATGCAACTTGTGATAAATCTCGGCACAACTTTCTCGAGGTGTTGATAAGGCCCATAATTATTAAACGGGCGGACAATCACTGCAGGAACTCTATAGGTGGCCCAATAGGAATAAACCAAGCGATCCGCCCCGGCTTTAGCGCTCGCATAAGGGCTCATCGGGCAAAGCAGGTGATCTTCATCCATCGTGTCCGAAAGTGCGGTTCCATAGACTTCGGATGACGAAATATGGACAAAACGCTCGATCCTGTCCCGGTACTTACAGACCGCATTCGCTACGACCTGAGTGCCCACGACATCCGTCTCAAAAAAGATGAGGTTGTCATAAATGGAACGCGTCACATGTGTTTCTGCCGCAAAATGCACCACGATATCAGACCGGGAGATCAGGGTGTCCATGAGCTCTGCGTTCCGGACATTCCCGTACCAGAATTCAAAATTATCCGCATTGAACCCTCGATTCGGCAGATTCTCGACATAACCGGCATAAGTCAAAGCATCGACGACGATCAATTTATACTGGGGATATTTTTTATAAAGGTAGCGGACAAAATTGCCTCCGATAAAGCCTGCGCCGCCGGTGATCAGAATGGTCTTTTGATGTTTAGATTTCATGTTGAATCGCCTTTTCTCCTAAAAGAACCTTTAAACTATCCGAACCATGATTAAAAATCAAGTCGATTATGCTCATATGGGATAAAAACGCACCGTACAATTGCCGGTAAACCGGATGCTGGTAATGCTGAAAATCGACCTGGATCTTGTGTTTCTCAAAATCAGCTTTTTCAATGTAATTCTCTCCGGCTTGCCCTTCGTAGAACCGGTCCGCACCAAAATGCTGGCAAATTTGGATCAAACGGCCAAGCCGATCTCCTTCGATCTTCAGCTCCGAAGATCTTACGATCTGACGCCGGATCCCGAGAGCTTCCGAAAGGGCTTTGATGAGTTCGATATCTAGGTCAACTAAGAAAATCCACTCCCGTTCCAGCACTTTCGCAAGGAGCGGATAATAAGCGTCATAAAAAGGGGCTTTTCTGTAATTCATCTCGATCGATTTCAAATGTTTTTTCCGCCAGTCCATTTTAGGATCGATCCTGGTCTCGCAGATCTTTTGCTGGCTGTGCCCCGTCGTCAACACCGGTACCGTAAGCCAGATCGGACCATTGGCGGTTTTGATCCGGTTACGATTCCGCCATCCGTTCTTGTCAAATTGAACATCATCATAAAGCACAAAGACATCGCTTTGGTGGAGCTGTTCAAAAAAACCGAGCCACGGTAAATAACTAGGCTGTAAAATGCCGATCGTTTTCATTTAGTGGGCCTTGAACTTCTTCCGGAAAAGCGACATTACATACGCATCAAACCACTTTCCCCGGATCCGATAATGTTTCCTTAAAATCCCCTCACGGCGAAAACCGTATTTACGATAGAGCCGGATCGCACGAACGTTTTGAACCGAGACCTCAAGATAGATTTTTTCAAAATTCAAACATCGAAAACCATAATCGAGCATCATTCGGGCCGCGATACTCCCGACACCCTGTCCCCAGAAATCTTTGTCCCCAAGGAAGATCCAGAACTTTGCGCGCCGGTGAATATCATTCCGTTCATAAAAACCGGTATTACCGACATGCCTTCGCTCAGGCCCATGACAGATCGCAAAAACAAGCTTCTGAGGATCCTTTTGAATATTCCGATACCATTTCCGTTGATCCGTTTTCGAAACATGCCCGGACCGGAGAATTAACGGCCAAAGCGAACGGTCATTGACCCATTGCCTTGACCGCTCAAGATGTTCGGAACGGAGCGGCACTAAGATGATGTTCTTATTTTTAAGGACCATGTTTCCTCCGTTAAGAGCGCGTATGCCACCAAATACTGAAACAAACAAGATTCCAGATCTTCGCATTCAGCTCCTGCGTTCCTGATGCAAAAAGCTCCGTGATCTTTTTAACCTGTTCACCGTTAAAAAGATCG
>CAYQTU010000027.1:3768-14883 GCA_964420575.1 uncultured bacterium | reverse complement strand
TGTTTATTGAATTTTTTGTCCGTGACCGCAAAGATCTCAAGATTCCCGGAGAGATATACGGTTTTAGCCAGCTCAAACAAGCCCAGGCCTTGGGAGATTATAAGGCCCTGACCGCTAAAAAACTTCCGGTCTTAGCCGTGGATCTTGGGAAAGATCTTTTGGGGGGATTAGAGGCCTTTTCAAGGAAGCTCGAGATGTTTTTTAGGCAACAAAAAGCGAGAAAATAGGACCTTAAGATAATCTTTAAAAATGGCGAAACATATTAGCAAATATCAAATGTTCCTATAAGGTTTCATGAAAGAACGCGGTATTTTATCCAACAATCCTTTCCAAGCTGCACAGATCCTGGCGATCTTTTTAGGGGTGACTGTGATGAGCTTTCTTTCGGGTTGCACTTCAACCCCGCGTTCAGCTTCTTCATCGTTTATCAGCGGTACGAAGCATTCACCGATCACCACATATCTTCCGAGCCCTTACACAACCCCCCATGATGTTTATCATGAGGTAGGCCCTTCCGAAACCCTCTGGCGGATCAGTACCGTTTATGGGGTGGATATGGCCACGATCATGCGGGTTAATAATATCCGTGATCCGAAACGGATCAAATCCGGCCAAAAACTGTTGATCCCCAATACGCAAGGTCCTCGGGCGAATATTCCGCTTTATCCGACGACGCGCTGGACCCATATTGTGATCCACCACACGGCGACGGATCAGGGGAGCGCCTATTCGATCAATGAGCTTCATCATAAACGGGGTTGGGAAAACGGTATGGGGTATCATTTTTTGATCGATAACGGAACACGCGGTAAAACGGTCGGACAGATCGAAGTGGGTCCCCGCTGGATTAAGCAAATGCAGGGGGCACACGTCAAAGTAAGCGACTGGAATCAAAAATCGATCGGAATAGCGTTGGTCGGTAATTACAGCGAAGAGCCGGTGCCTGCCCGAATGATGGATTCACTCGTCTTTCTTGTTGCAGTCCTTAAAAACTTTTACCAAATTCCGGACCAGAATATTGTGGGTCATGGGGGGGTTCCTGGAGCGAAAACCGAATGCCCGGGCACTAAATTCCCATGGCAAGAGTTCAAAAGACGCCTCAGGGCTTTTAGCTGATTGGTCCAAAGTCTTCATTAGCCTTCATTTTTTTCTTACATTTCAAGCTGTGTATTGACAAATCCGGGATTCGTGGTACATTTAAAACGGATACAGAAATTGGTCAAAACTATGAAAAATCGTAACTTTAATAAAATCAATATGTTACAACGTTATCCCATGACGCTAGTCGTGGCAGAGGCATGGTCTGTATCCATTAAAACATGCCGCCACGTAAGTCCGGTCATGGGTCTTTGGAGGAAAGCTTAGAGACAATAGTTAGACCAAACGAATAAAAAAGCGGAATCATTCAAAAACCCATGACTGGTGAAAAAGCGGTCATGGGTTTTTTGCTTTTTAGCCCTAAAGTTTAAAAGTCTTGCCCAGTGGCAAGCGCTTTCAGGGCAGAACGGACAAGAGGGAAAGGAGGAGACAATCATGAATCCCACTACCAGTCCGACTTTCATCACCCAATACAGGAAGAAGGTCAGAGATCCTGTGAAATTGACCGCGCTTCTCTACTTGAGAGAGGCCTTGCTCAAGGAGAATTATGAAGACTGCGCTGAGATCATTGCGGTTGCCAGGGAGTTCGGAGCTTATGATGATGAGATCCGGAACTTGCTTGAAAATCCGAAAAGACACCCACAGTCCTGATCCGTATTGGCTCTCGAAGGTCTTTGCCAGAGCTTTTCTTTGTTGCAGGAGCGTTTTAATGCATAAAGAGATGAGTGTCGGGGTGTGTCTTGAAGATGAAAAATTCAAGATTTTGCCATTTTGTCCGTTAATAAAGATACAAAAGGAGGGGGACAAGATGATTAACAATATGGTCTTATCAAGTGAAATCGAATGGATCGGGTATGAGCACAAACGCAGTATGCTTCAGGTGGAATTTATCGTCGGTTCGATCTATCAATACGACAACGTTCCGGAAGGAGTCTACAAAGAATTTTTGTCTGCCCCTTCGCACGGCCGTTTTTTTGAAACCAATATTAAAGGGAAATATTCTTTCCGGAAGATCCGTTAAGGTCTGTTCGGAACAAAGCTAAAGGTCCTTATTCTATGTATCTGTCCTCTTATTTTTCCAATCATCCAGTAAACCCCTTCACGATTTTTTTAGCGCATCTTTTTTGGCATCATAGAACCGAGTTGCCGAAAAAGAGCTAAATATGTCACAGACGGTCCATCATCCCCCAAAGCCCCGCGAAGAGTGGGGAACGCGTCTTGGGGTTATCCTGGCGATGGCGGCGAATGCTGTTGGGCTTGGGAATTTCCTCCGCTTTCCAGTGCAATGTGCTTCGAACGGCGGGGGAGCGTTTATGATCCCTTATTTTGTTGCATTCCTTTTGCTCGGGATCCCACTGATGTGGATCGAATGGGGGATCGGTCGATTTGGGGGAAAGTATGGGCATGGGACAACTCCCGGCATGTTTCATTACCTGTGGCAGCATCCCCTAGCAAAATACATCGGAGCGATCGGCGTTACCGTTCCTTTCCTTCTTGTCATCTATTACAACTACATTGTTTCCTGGACGCTAGCGTATAGTGTTTTCTCGTTTACAGGCAAATACGCAGGGATCTTGGATTTTCAGGGAATGAGGGATTTTCTTGCGGCATACCAAGGCAAGATCTCCAATGCGCACTTTCCGACCATTGCCACAGCATTTCTTTTTTTTATGATTACCCACTTTTGTATGATGTGGATCCTCTCCAAGGGAGTCAGCAAAGGGATCGAGCGTCTCGTGAGGGTTGCTATGCCGATGATCATCGTTTTCGGAGCGATCTTGGTCGTTCGGGTTTTTTTGATCGGAACCCCTGACCCCAGTCAGCCGGAGAATAACATTATGAATGGTTTCGGTTTCATCTGGAATCCGGACTTTTCAATTTTGACAGATAGTAAGGTCTGGCTGGCTGCAACCGGGCAGATCTTTTTCACGCTGAGCGTAGGTTTTGGCGCGATCCAAACTTATGCAAGTTACTTGAAGCCTAAAGATGACGTCGTGCTCTCCGGTCTTGCGACGTGTTCGACCAATGAATTCTGCGAGGTCATTCTAGGGGGATCGATCGCGATTCCAGTAACCGTCGCTTTTTTCGGCCTGGCACAAACGAAACTGATCGCTAGCGGAGGAGCTTTTGACCTCGGTTTTTTTGCCATGCCGATTATTTTTCAAAAGATGATGTTTGGCCAGTTTTTTGGGGCCATTTGGTTCTTCCTTCTCTTCTTGGCTGGAGTCACTTCTTCGGTTGCGATGGCTCAGCCCGTTATGGCTTTTATTCAGGAAGAATTCAAAATGACCCGTAAATCCGCAACGGGGATCGTAGGGGTCATGATTTTCTTTTTTACTTTGCCGGTGATCTTCTTTCTGAAACATGGATTTTTGAATGAACTTGATTTTTGGATCGGGACCTTTGGACTCGTTATTTTTGCCATTATTGAAGTCGTGCTTTTTATCTGGGTTTTTGGTGAAGAAAATGCCTGGAAAGAGATCAATGCCGGGGCGGATCTCCACTTGCCCAGGTGGGTGATCCGGGTCATGAAATATGTGACATTAACTTACCTTGTAGCCCTGCTCATTTTTTGGTTTACACAGGAGGGGATGAACATTTTAATGATGAAAGGGGTCCTGAAGGAAGATTACCCGCATGTGTGGTTTGCCCGCTTTATGATGATCGGCGTTGGTGCTTTAATGGTTTTTTTGGTCCATATTGCCTGGCAGCGTAAACACCATATCCAACAGAGGATTCCTACATGAAGTTTGATGGCTGGATTTTTTTGATCATAAGTTGGATTTTAATTCTCGGGATGATGTTTTTCTCCTTTAGCCGCGTTCTCCGCAAGAGATAATTCTGATTTAAAATTTACCAGTTTTAAACAAAAAATACCTATTTTTTGTCTATACAAATATAGCAAAAACTATCAAATATAGCTTTTTATATCAAAATATAGTCAATAAAACTTAAATAAATACTTTGAAATACTTGAAATAACAACTTAGACATGGCAAAATTGTATTGAGGAAATGGGATGGCAAGCACTTAGCAACAATCGATGTTTTTTGAAACTGAGATTGCTGCGCTTTTGAGTATTACGCGGCAACTTTGAGCCTTAAGAAAGTAACTTAGTTTATGAATAAAAAAAGTGGATTTCCAAAACTCAAGTTTGTCAAAGGGATCGCAATAGCGACGGCTTTGGTTTTTTTGTCCACCAGCATCGTTGGACCCTATCCGATGCCCGTTGCCCATGCGGCGCCTGCTGTGGATATTCGTTCCTCATGGAGCGTGCCTCGGGAATGGGGGGAAATCCAATCCCAGTTCCAAGGTGATCGATCCGAGCAGCGAGTGGTGCTGATTCAGGACGCGCATGCGGTTTCAGATGCTCAAGAAAATATCCAAAGACTTCTGAATTATTTCCAGCAAACCTACGGCGTCCGCTTATTTGCGTTGGAAGGCGGAAAAAGCAAACTTGATCCGACCTTGATGCGGGCTTTTCCCGATGCCATTATCAAAAAGCAAGTTCTTTCGAGTTACATGAAGCGGGCCGAGCTGAGCGGTTCCGAAATGGCAGCGATCTTTAACGAGCGTGCCGGAGATTTTGAGGGGGTCGAAAAATGGGATCTCTACGAGGAAAATTATCGTGCTTATCGGCAGGCGACGGCTCAGCGCGCTGCATTGCTGAAAATGTGGGAATCGCTAAAAGACCAATTGGATGCCGAGCAGAAAGATATTTTTTCGAAAGAACTTCATGACCTTTACATCAGTTGGAATAATTTCCGGGAAGAACGGATCACTCTGCTCGATCTGCTGATCCACCTTTCGAATTTTAAATCCCTCCTCGAGGATCCCTCAGAGTTCCCGGAGCTTAAGAAACTTGTCGCTTCAATCGGTTATGTGCGCTCGGGACGCCAAGCCGCATTAGACCCGGCGATCAAAGAAATGGCCGCGGAATTCAAAGCCAAATATGTCCGTGGGATGGGCGTCAAAGATGAAATGAACTTTTACGCAGCTTATCAAAGTTTCCTGACCGGGAAGATGGAAAGCGGGGAGTTCCTCAGATATTTGATCGACCTTGGGGCAAAGCGGGGATTTCGACCCAAATTAACACCGCAGATGAAAATGCTCTTGGGGCATACCGAATTACTCTCGGCGATCAAGGGGGGACGTCTTTTTGATGAGCTTCAAAGGTTCCTGCCGGCCGCTGCCGCCACTTTAGCAAAAAGCAAAAAAGAAAAAGACCTGTCCCTGCGTTATCAAAAGATTTTTCTATTAAAGGATCTGATCAAACTTGAATTAACACAGTCTCAGATCGAAGAATACAGGCGGTCTCCGGATGAATACCTGAACCTTTTTACGGCTCCTGATTTCAGGAAGAAAATCTATCCCGCTCTTGCGTTCTACAAACTTGCCTTGGAACGCGATGAGGCGATCTTCCGGAATTTGATCGCATTAATGGAGCGCCGGAAACAGAATGCACTCGTTCTTGTCGCCGGGGGATTCCATACGCAAGGGATCGAGCGGCGTTTGCATGATCAGGGGATCTCATATCTGGTGGTGACTCCCAAAATGCGGTCCATGGCGGGTTATGAACATTACGCCAAGGTTATGCAAGGGGATCTTTCCTACAAGGAGTATTTGACCGGGACTTATTATGATGCATTTATCCGTCATGCCAGCCAAAAACTAGTTTCCGAACTGAACGAAGCGGATTTTCGAAGGGATTTGAAGCTTTGGCGTGATGCGATCATCAGACAGTTGGCGGCGGAAGGACGCATTGCAGATTCAGGGAAATACACGATCTACATCGATGCGCTTTATAAAATCTATCAAGACCGATTCGGGAAAAATCAGACGCAGCGATCCAAAGAAGAGATCTTAAAAGCGGTCCAGACGGAACTGGAACGGTTCCGGGACAAAAGTCTCGAACGGATTTGGGAAAGGTTTGAGTCGCAGCTCAAAACCTTCATGGGCGGATTGCAAGACTTGATCGTCCAGAAGAAGCTTAATCTTGAAAACATTACGACGCTTTTAGACCGGACCGGACAGCCGGGCGTGTCCCTATTAGCCCCGAACCTCGGAGCTTTGACCCCGGACATGGCGCCGATTTCTAACGTGCCTTTAATCGATACAGAGCCTGTAGAAGATCTTCTGGGAACGCGAAGTGATATTCAAGGGGCATTGCTCCGAACCGCAACCGGTGCTGTTCCTGCAGATCCTGAAGCAGGATTGCAAACGTTGGCGGAAAAACTTTTTAAGCAAGGGATCAAGTCCGAAGCGATGCTCCCAGAGGTCCGGTCCGTAGGCCCGGATCAGGCTGCTGTGCAATTAAAGCCGGTGCTTGAGGATGCTGCGGCAAAATTGAATTTGCCGGTTCCTGAGGTTGCGA
Source organism: uncultured bacterium (assembly GCA_964420575.1). GTDB lineage: Bacteria > Omnitrophota > Omnitrophia > Omnitrophales > Aquincolibacteriaceae > CAYQTU01. The sequence continues at coordinate 8,411 of CAYQTU010000027.1, read as the reverse complement.
GCCGGCTTTACACTCTGATGGAAAAAATGAATCAAGAGAATTCCGCTCAAGGCCTGCTCGGGACGACCTCCGAAATCCAAACTAGTGCCATTGATGGGGTCCAAGCTACTTTTGGGAAGATCTCAGCACAGCCGGCAATACCGGCAGCCTCAAATCTTTCCGATGATGGCGGAGCCAAGGAACGTCCGGAATCAAAAACAGTCCAACAAATAGAGCAGAACACCAGCAGAATTCCCAAGCGGGGGTTTCTGGCCCGAATGGGAATGACGATCTTGCTTGCGGGAACATTGGCGCTTGGCGCCCTCTGGCCGGTTTCAGTTTATGCCAAGGATCGTGTTGCACAGTCGGGGATTTTATATGCCAAAGACGGTTGGCTGGTTAAAGGGGGACAGGATACGGGCCCCTCGGCTTCTGAGATCGATTTTGGCAAAGACGGGGCCTATTCTGAGATCAAGGTCTCTCGCCAGGAGTCCGGACTGAATTTTTATCAAGTTGCTTCAGTGAAAGGGAACGGTTTTTTACGGGCGACATTACCACCGGATACCGGTAATTTAGAAAAAAGCGGGGACATGAAAACTTATGACTGGGGAACAAGCTGGGTTTTGCCCGGTTATTGGGATCATCAAGGGAATTATCACCACAATATGCGGATTACCAAAGGGCGTTTTGAAAAAGGCCCCCGCGGAGGATTTGTTTTAAAAGGCAAGCTTTCGGATGATACCGGGATACTCATTTCCGAAGATTTTGAAATCTATTTTAAGCCCTATGAGAAAGATGCCAATGGGCATACTGATAAATTTGACATGGAAGTTTCATTCACGCTAAAAGTGGCCCAAAAACCGGGTTCAGATGCCCTTCGCCTTTCGACAGCGCCCGACCGGGTATGGCAACGATTTAGACTCGTGCAATGGAGCTCGATGTATGTGGATGAGATCACCCACGATGCGGATACAGTTGGGATCAAGAACGACAAAGGAGGGTGGGATCTGACGGCTTTGGGCAAAAAAGGAGAACTTCTTTTTGATAAGGCCGTTTCGTTGCCTCAAGGCCAGATTGTGCTGGGAAATCGGATGGCGACCCGGAATGTCCCCGACGCCCATGTCATTATGGTGGAACCGAATGCTACAGTGGCTCCTATGTCCGCACAATTTTATAATTCGGGCTCTTTGAATGCGGATGATGATAGCGTTGGTGGCTGGTTACAGCCGCAGGGGATCCGGGACTGGTATATGCAGGGTCTTACAGTCGGGAAATACCGCTTTATCCTTCGCGTAACGCCTCCGGGTTCTTTCGCTCAGCCGGATCAAACTCGTCCGGAATCGCGGGCAGCAGAGCGGCGTGTTCTCAATATCGCGGACAAGCTTCACAATGAGGTTTTTTCAGATCCTAAGTTCATTCTTGCCGTTGCGAAACAGGTTTGGGGGACGACGAAAGATGACTGGGTCCGTTTTGAGCTCGGAACAAGGCTCGGAATTTTATGGCGGGATTTTGTCGAAAAAAGTCCTCAAGAGCGTCGGCAAATGTTCCTTGAGCTTATAGGCCTTCAAAATCTTGCGCATCAAGTCCGCGAGGATATTAGCGGAGCCGTTTCTTATGTTTATGAACGGACAAAAGAAGGAGATGAAAAAACAACCTTGGAAATGAACTCTAAATTTATTTCAGGTCTCCAAGATGATGAGCTGGCTTTTATTTATGGCCATGAGCTCGGTCATGCGATCATTCGCGCTCTCGTCGAAGAGCCTGAAGATATCCAGAAGATCAGCTCGAAGATCCGGGACTATATCGCCCAAAGCGATCCGAAAGACCCTAACCTTAAACCTGTCCCTTTGACAGATGCTGAAAAAGTTGTGCTGCAAGAATATTCACAGAGAAACGAACATCTTGCGGATCAAATCGGGGCCGTTGTATTGGAAGCCTTGTATCCGGAGGTGCAAGAGGATAAAAAACTTTTAGCTCGAGTCATTAAGTCAACTTTGGAAAAAGGGTTGCGATTCCCTGTTGCACAGCGTTCACCGACTAGGATCTTTCCCAGCGATGTTTTGCCTAAGGATGTAGCTCGCCATCCCCATGAAGTTTGGCGTATTTGGACCACAGCGGGAAAAGAGTATTATGACATTGATGTGACAGGGCTCTTTTTCCCGGACCGGTTGGTGCCGTTAGCAGGGGCTGCATCTTTTGTTTCCCTTAAATTTCGACCGGAATCGAGAAATACAGAATACCGTTTTATCGAAGGTTCCGACCGAGAAGCGCTCATCCGGGAACTGATCGCAAAAGATAGAAGTGAGATCGAGCAGTATTTCGAGCGTTGGGGATTGGCCATGCTTGTGGCGCAAGCGACTTATCCCGGGATCACCCGTCTTGATCCAAGGACTATGGCTAAAGCGCTGACGGAAGATTTTTTCAGTTCAAAACACCCGCTCTATCGGCAGCGATTTATTCAAGATGGGCGGTCGGGGGAAGTGTGGCTCCTGAAACGTTTCGAACCGGCTCAAGGGAAGAGAGCTTCTCGGAACGACCCTAAAGCCGAAATGTTAGTGCATAAGCTGATGGGGGGAAAAGATACGACAGAGATCCGATTTTTAGCGCCCGAAGAAACGAGTCGCCTGGGGATCGCTCCTGAAGAAGCGTCGCAATATTTTCTTTCGAAGATCGTCCGGGATCAAACAGATAAAGTTCAACTTTCGCCATCCGAACAAAAAGAAGCTCTTTCAAAAACGTTCTCACGGATTCTGGTTGCGGATATCTGGCTTCGCAAGATCGATCATATGTTCAACAATTTCAGTTTTGACAATTATGTTCCGGTTTCGATCGACCACGCGGAAGCGTTGGATTATCGGGAAATCCCCGCTGACGGAAAAGGTTTTAATAAATTTCTTTGGACCTTTTTGATGCACAGTGTCTTTAGGCCGGGTTTTGGCTTGATTGATTCCGTAGATTCCCGTTTGGCCAGGAAAGCAGGGGACCAATTGAGAGGGATTGAAGAGTTTACTGCCGGCGGCGGATATGATTTTGCATTAGGCCTCACGATTGAGACGAGCCGGCAGTTCGGCTTGCTTCAGGGAATGCTTAAAGCGGAAATGCTGGAAGCGTCGGCGATCCGGAGCGCGATCCAAGAATTCAAAGGGATCAGTGCGGAAATGATCCGTGACTATGCGCAAGCTTCGGGATATGAAGGAGCGGAGCTTGAAGCGGTAACCGCCTACATCCTCAAGAACCGAGATTCTCTCGGGAGGGATATGAGTCAGGTTTGGACTATCTTGAATCATCAGGATGAGAGTATCAACACGGTTTCAGACCTCCTCAATTTTTCCGACGGGGAGTTTTCAGATCTGGATCTGGCCCCAGCGGAACGTCCGGAGGCCAGGATGTGGGGGCAAGTTGAAACCGAGGAACTGTTGAGCCCGAGGTCTCTGGAAGATGTTGCCGAAAATCTTTTGAAGATGGGTTTTAATGCACAGGATGCCCGGAACCGCGGGCAATGGTATTTGGAGAATTTTAAAAGAGATCCGGAGCTTGCAGCCCCTCATGATGCCCGTGAAGATCAGGTTCAAAAGATGCTTCGGGATAAAGGGCTTTACTTCAATACCGGGATCGTCGAGTTGCGTGAAGCAAGGATCCGTGCCGCCGGCGAGCTTTTCCTTAGAGCGGCGGATGTCATGGATGCCCAACAATCTCAAGAGATCGAAAAAATGTTGCAAAGCATTTCAATGTCCTCGGAGGAAGCGGTAGAGCCGGAGCTGGCCGGCGTGGGGGAACGTCCGGAAGCCAGGAAAAAGAAATCCCCTGATGCTGAGGCGAGTCTTGGGGCGAAGCTTGAGTTGTTGATCCAAAATAGTTCCGGCGGATTAGTGACGGATCCCGCGAGCTGGAAATTTCCGCGTTACTGGAAAGGAGAAGCGGCCTACGCCGAAAAGGTTTCAAAAATGGATGATGCCGGTTTCGGCAATGAACTCAAGAGGATTTTTGCACCGGCCGACGGGAAGTTCGTCATCCCCATCGATGATCGGACCCTATTGGAATATGACGGAAAAGAATTTCTGAGGGAGTTTTTTATTCATTTCAACCAATTTGAGAATTTAAGCCATTATTTAAGCCATGTCAAACCGATCGGTTTCGCTCAGGTGGGTTTTAATAATGATACCCTTTATTTTGAACGCTTGGGACAGTACGGCGTGCTGATCCGGGAATTGATGGTAAATCGGGCGAACCGGCTTGAACAACAGCTCAAGAGCCGGCCGGAAGCAAAAACATTTGCAGCTCCGTTGGTTCGTTTAACGGGGGTCACAGCCGGCGAGATCGGATCGTGGTTAGGTGCCCGGGGGGTTGCGAATTTAGAAAAAGTTCAAGAGGAACTTATCCAACGGGGCAGGACAGGTTTGGGGAATATGGAGACTTTGTTGAATGGTCAGACCCGTCAATTGCTGGGGGAGATGCAACAAATGCAGACAAATGAAGCGATCCTTGGTTATACGACGACCGTATTGCCTCAGAGACTTCAGGAACTATTTTCAGATTTTGGCAATACTGATGCGCTTGCTGCAAGCATTGCCGAGGCTATAGTGGCTCCCTCTGTTGAAATGGAAGGCACCGAATTCGTGGATGTGCTTCAGCGGTTGGATTATGGCAAGCTTGAGCAAGATCAA
>CAYQTU010000027.1:0-3758 GCA_964420575.1 uncultured bacterium | reverse complement strand
TCAATCTGTCCTGAATCGAGCGGTTGCCGATCTGCTCCAGAATGCCAAGAGCCCGCAACTTTCACTGATCATGAGCCATCCCGGGCAACAGGATGCAGCGGTTGTTTTGGAGGCGATCCAGCAATTGAACCTTGCGCGATTGATCGTTTTCCATAAAAAGAAGCAGCCTTTAGGACAAGCTTGGAACAAAAAAGGACAACTGATGGGGGTTGCGATCGACGGCAAGGACCCGAAAATTTTGGCTCAGCGCATTGTGAAGATGAAAGACAGAGAAGTTATGGTCGCTTTCTGGCCGGAAGATCTCGGAGTTTCGGATCTGGATGTCTATTCGATGAGGGCCGAGGTCAGAAAGATCTCGAATGCCAAGTTGAAACAATTCATCCTTACCGCTGTATTGTATGCCTTTCTGAAATTCTCTTCGCTAAGCGATGAAGAACAAGCGAAGATCATTGCGCAGCCGGGTTTGATCAAAAATTATTTAGAACCCTACGGTGTAGTGAATCGTATTGAGATCGGTAAGGACGGACAGCTCTTCTTTGATGTCGAGAAGATCGCCCAAGATTATTTTGCAAGCGTGAGCATCAGTCAGGCCGCATAAGGTTTATCGGAAGAAGACCCAAGTGATAAGTGAAAAAAGAGGGAGAAGTATGCCGATTGACCAGAGCATATACCCGAAAAAGCTCGGCATTTTCCATCCCCGGTGCTGGGCGATCGAACGGACCATGAAATTCGGAGCATTTCCGATATAGGTCATAGCACCAAAAAAAACAGCACCAACGCTTATAGCGGCCAATAAGCTTTCCGGAATGTTCAGGTGGGGACCGTTTAAGCCCAAGCTTTGGGCTAGTGCGATAAAGGTCAAATAAGTCGGAGCATTATCTAAGAAAGAAGAAAATCCTCCAGTAGCCCAGAAAAATTGCCACGGTGCGGTGACTCCGAGCTGGTTGCCTCGCAAATAAAGGATCTCAAGGGCCGGTTCCATGGTGATGAAAATCCCTAAGAACAGAATAGCAACTTCAAGGATAGGATAAAAACTGAAGCCATTGGCTTCGTGATAACTTTTCGGGGTCATTTTCAGAGAGATCAGGGCCGCAAGGATCATAATGATTTCCCGGTAAATGGGCGGAGCATAAAGAGTTGCCGCTATGATCGCGAGAAGACAAGCGGTGTTGCGAAGACCTTTGACCTCGATCGGAATATCAGATTTGGACTGCACCTGCCGGCGTTTGGATTCATGAACGAATGCACGATGATCCATAAAATAAAAAATCGCCAGAAGGAGCGTAACCGCAATCAGCCAAAAAGGGAAAAGAGAAAAGGTCCAAAAAAAAGGAACTCCTAGGAGATAACCTAGAAAAAGCGGGGGATCTCCAAGAGGGGTCAAAAGACCTCCGATATTGCTGACGACCATGATGAAAAAGATGGGGATGTGGATGTGGTGCTTTCGGTACTGGTTGGCGAAGAGAAGGGGACGGATAAGGACCATACTGGCGCCCGTAGTCCCGATGAGATTGGCCAGCAAGGCCCCCAGTAAAAGCATACCGGTATTTGCCAGAGGTGTGCTGACAAGATCTCCCTTAAGCCAGATCCCACCCGAAACAATAAAAAGAGAACCCAGAAGGATCACAAAGGAAAGATAGTGTTCCAAGCTTAGTGCGAGAAGGCCGGGGTTATGGACAAGACAGAGATAGATGACGGGGAGGGAGAAAAAAACGACAACCCAAATTTGATTCTTCAGGGAATGCCAAAATTTTTCAGCCACAAGCGGAAAGACCGCGATCGCAAGAAGAAGGCCGAAGAAAGGAATCGTCATCCACAAGTCAGGTAGCCAGTTATGATGCATCAAGGTGCTCCTTTAGAAGGGCATGATATTCAATGCCCGATTGTTTTTCAATCATTAGATAGGATTTAAATAAAATTCCACCGTGATCCCAAAGGGGCATATCTTACAGGATTTCTGACTTGAAATTTAGTTAAAAAAGTTTACAATACCCTCTGTGAAATAAAAAGCGATCAATACCCCGTCTTTTTAGTAAAAGTAGCCTATCAAGTTCACCGTTCCATATCCCCCGAGGAACTTCTGGCGGACGCGAAAAGAAATTCAGGCTATCCGTGTAAACCGAACGGGTGGGGTGGCCGGTTTTTGTTTATCGATAGATTGTCATTATTTAACCCATTGCGGAAGGATACCAATTCATGACCGAACAAACCTTGGACTGTAAAAAATCTGGAGCGAAAAAAATGGATAAAAAATTCATCACCATGGACGGAAATGAAGCTGTAGCGCATGTGGCCTACCGCATTAATGAATGCATTGCGATCTACCCGATCACGCCCTCATCGCCTATGGGGGAATGGGCCGACCAGTGGGCGTCCGAAGGGAAGAAAAATATCTGGGGAACAATCCCGTCTGTTGCCGAACTGCAAAGTGAAGGCGGAGCTGCGGGGGCTGTCCACGGGGCACTTCAGCGTGGAGCACTTACGACCACCTTTACGGCTTCGCAGGGACTTTTATTGATGATCCCGAACATGTATAAGATTGCCGGAGAATTGACTCCGATGGTGATGCATGTTTCAGCTCGCTCGCTTGCCTGCCAGGCGCTTTCGATCTTCGGGGACCATAGTGACGTGATGGCTGTTCGTCAGACCGGTTATGCGATGCTGGCTTCGATCTCTGTTCAGGAAGCTATGGATTTTGCGCTTATCGCTCAAGCCGCAAGCCTGGAATCCCGAATTCCTTTCCTCCATTTCTTTGATGGTTTCCGCACTTCTCATGAAGTCCAGAAGATCAATATTCTTTCTGACGATGAGATCCGGAGCATGATCGATATGGCGCGTGTGATGGAGCATCGGGCACGTGCATTATCCCCGGATAATCCCATGCTTCGAGGTACCGCACAAAACCCCGACGTTTATTTTCAGGGGCGTGAAACGGTCAATAAATTCTATACAGCTTGTCCGGATATGGTGCAGCAAGCCATGGATAAATTCGCGGACTTGACCGGCCGTCGCTATCAGCTTTTTGAATATACTGGGGCGAAGGATGCCGAACAGGTGATCGTGATTATGGGTTCTGGGGCTGAAGTGGTTGATGAAACCGTGAAAGCACTTACGGCAAAGGGCGCGAAAGTCGGGTGTCTAAAGGTTTCGCTATACCGTCCTTTTGATGTGAAGCGTTTCATAGGCCTTTTACCGCAGACTCTGAAGGATTTAATCGTGCTTGATCGTACGAAAGAACCTGGTGCGATCGGTGAGCCTCTTTATCTTGACTGCGTAAGCGCGATCCAGGAAGCCCAACAAAACGGATGGGCGAAATTTAATCAACCCCCCAAGATCTATGGCGGGCGTTATGGGTTATCCTCTAAGGAATTTACTCCGGCCATGGTGAAAGGTATTTATGATTTCTTTGGTTCCGGAAAGAGTAAGCACGGCTTTACGATCGGGATCAATGACGATGTGACTCACACCAGTCTTCCGTATGATCCGGAATATTCGATCGAATCCGAAAAAGTTGTGCGCGCCATGTTCTACGGCTTGGGTTCGGACGGGACGGTCGGCGCGAATAAGAACTCGATCAAGATCATTGGAGAAAATACGGATAATTATGCGCAAGGCTATTTTGTATACGACTCTAAAAAAGCGGGAGCTATTACGGTCTCTCATCTTCGATTCGGCCCGGATCCGATCCGGTCGCCTTATTTGATCAGTAAATCCCATTTTGTGGCCTGACATCAGACCGTGTTCCTCTAAAAGAATGA
>CAYQTU010000026.1:0-15047 GCA_964420575.1 uncultured bacterium | reverse complement strand
TTGGCAATGATGAGACGGCGAAAGCTTTAAAGACGATGATCTTGAATCTTTCGAGTCTTTCGGAATCTTTGAACCAATCTGTAAATGGTTCGGGCAGTGATCTTGGCCGCAGCATGAAAAACATTGAAACTTCCAGTGAGTCGCTCAATAGCATTCTCTCAAAGGTGGAAAAAGGAGAGGGGTCGTTGGGGCAACTTCTGATGAAGGATGACCTGTATAATGAATTGCAGGATTTTGTCAAAGACCTGAAGGCACATCCTTGGAAGCTTCTGAAAAAAGATTCAGGTCAAAAACATCATAAAAGGAAGTGGTATTTCCTTTATCTCATATAACGATGGATATTAACTATTTATTCGATCGATATCAAAGGAGTTTAGATCATGATCACGTTTATTCGGATTTTATTCGTGTCAGGTTGTGCGCTTTTTGGTTATTTTTACGAAATGCCATTGATCGCTGCCATGCGTTTACCCTATACCCCGTGGATCTCTGCCGCATTCTTAGGGCTGGCCGGTTTCACTTTTGTCTTGTTGGACATCTTCTTTAAACAATACACCGTTCGCAATATCCTCTCGATCATTGTTGGATTGGCGCTCGGGCTTTTGACGCAGCGGCTTTTCATGTATGCGCTCTCCTATGCGCATTTTCCGGAAGATGTGAACCGCACTTTTGGCGTTTTGAGCGCCATTATTTTTTCCTACCTTGGTATTATTACGATCCTCCACGGGCAGGAAGAGTTCACTCTGATGATCCCGTTCGTCAAATTGGATTCTAAAGGGCCGACCGAAGAAATGATCCTTTTAGATACTAGCGTGATCATTGACGGGCGTATTGCCGATATTGCGAACACGCATTTTCTTTCGGGAAAATTGATCCTTCCTCGCTTTGTGTTGAAGGAGCTCCAATTGATTGCGGATTCTTCGGATCCTTTGAAAAGGAACCGTGGCCGTCGCGGACTTGATGTTCTGAATATGATCCGGGAAAACCCCAATATCCAGGTGAAGATCCATGAAATGGATTTTCCGGAATTCAATACCGTTGACGCAAAATTGGTCAAGATGGGCCAGGTCATGCAGGCGAAGGTTTTCACTAACGACTACAACCTCAATAAAGTTGCTGAACTGCAAGGGGTGAAAGTCCTCAATATTAACGATCTCGCGAATGCCTTGAAACCTGTGGTTATGCCCGGGGAAGAAATGGAAATCAAGATCCTCAAAGAGGGCAAGGAGCATGAACAAGGCGTTGCTTATCTAGATGACGGAACCATGGTGGTCGTGGACAACGGGAAGCGCCGGATGGGGCATACTGTGAAAGTGACGATCACAAGCGTTCTTCAGACTCAGGCCGGGCGTATGATCTTTGCAAAATTGTCGGAGGATGGAGATTCCAACCGGGGAGACCGCCAAGACCGTAATGATCGTTGGCGTGACAACCGCGACCGTCATGATAACCGTCGCTTCAAAAATGGCCACCAGAACGGACATCCCCAGCAACATCAACATCAGCCCGAGGGAGGGAGGTAGCGTGCATGCACGTCAGCCTCATTGTCCCAGCCGCAGGGCTTGGGAATAGGTTTTTTCAAAGCTTAGAAAGAGCGGATCAAAAGCGTCCGTGTCTTTCTAAGCTTTTCTATCTTTTGGACGGGAAGCCCGTACTTTTCCATACGCTCGAAGCTTTTCAAAACACACCTCAGATCCGTGAGGTTGTTGTTGCCATTAGCAAAGAAATGCGGCGGGAGATCCCAAAATGGTCACCCAAGCTCAAGCTGCCGAAAATCCGGTGGATCCTTGGCGGGAAAACCCGTGTGGAAAGCTCTGAAAAAGACGTCTCCGAAGAGTTCGTGGGTCCTAGTGCATGATGGGGCAAGGCCGTTCATTTCAGAGAATTCCATACAAAGAATTTTTAAAAATGCCCAAGGCTGGGACGGAGTGATCTTAGCACGAAAAGTTGTGCCCACTCTTAAAAAGGTTCTGACCGAAGATCATAGGATCCAGGGAACAGTTGACCGCAACTCGCTTTATGAAGCCGAAACCCCTCAGCTTGTTGGCCGGGAAGTTCTTCTAAAAGCATACCGGGAGAATCCGAGGGCTCTGGAGGCAACGGATGAGGCCAGCCTTTTGGAAATGATCGGGGCAAGAGTCCGGGTATTGCCCCATCAGGATTGGAACCCGAAATTAACGACGCTTTCCGATTTTTTGTTGGCTAAAGCCATGATCGAAAAAAATAAACCGTCAGAGACCCGAGTAGGGATCGGATTTGATACGCACCGTTTGATGAAAGGACGGAAGCTTTATCTGGGCGGTCTTCGGATCCCTTCGGAGAAAGGATCGCTCGGCCATTCGGACGGTGATGCTTTGCTGCATGCGATCACGGATGCGATCCTCGGGGTTTTGGGCGCTGGGGATATCGGAGATTGGTTCTCTGACCGTGATGCGCGCTGGAAAAATATTCGAAGCGAAAAACTTCTCTTAAAGGTTCTCAAAGAAGCCTTGCGGCAAGGCTGGATACCTTATCATATAGATTCTAATATCATTCTTGAAAAACCGAAGCTCGGCATTTGGAAAGAAAAGATCCAAAAAAAGATCGCCAAAATGCTTGGGCTTTGTGTGGAAAACATTTCGGTCAAAGCTCGTACCCGGGAAGGGTTGGGTCCTGAAGGCGAAGGATTGGCCGTAACTTGTGAAGCGGTTGTGAGCATGAGGAGAAATTTAGGATGATCCGTTTTTATAACACCCTTTCGGGGAAGGTGGACGAATTCAAGCCCCTTCAGCCTCCGGAAGTCAAAATGTACACTTGCGGTCCTACGGTCTACCATTATGCCCATATTGGAAATTTCCGGACTTTTGTTTTCGAAGACCTTCTGCGCCGCTTTCTGGAATTCAAGGGATTTAAAGTCAAACATGTGATGAATATCACGGATGTGGATGACAAAACCATCGCCGGTGCGATTAAGGAAGGGAAAAGTTTAGAAGATTATACAGAGGTCTATACCCGGGCTTTTCACGAAGACTTAAAGGCATTGAATATCCTTAAGGCGCATGAAGAACCTCGTGCGACCCGGGAGATCGGATCTATCATTAATCTTGTCCAGATCCTGATGCAGCAGGGTGTAGCTTATGAAAGTGACGGATCGGTCTACTTTCGCGTGGCATCATTTCCGGATTACGGGAAACTTTCCAAGAAAAACCTAGAGAAGAACGTCACGGGCGCGCGTGTGGATGTGGACTCATATGAAAAGGAAGAAGGGGCTGATTTTGTGCTTTGGAAAAAGGCCAAAGAAGGCGAGCCTTCATGGGATTCTCCTTGGGGAAAGGGGCGCCCGGGGTGGCATATCGAATGTTCTGCGATGAGCATGAAATATTTGGATGAGAGGCTGGATATCCATGCCGGCGGTGAAGACCTGATTTTCCCGCATCATGAAAATGAGATTGCTCAATCCGAAGCTGCGACCGGAGAGCCTTTTGTAGAATACTGGCTCCATGCAAAGCACCTATTGGTGAATGGCGAGAAGATGTCCAAATCGAAAGGGAATTTTTTCACGCTCCGGGACCTTTTGGCCAAAGGGTACGATCCTATGGCGATCCGTTTTGCTTTGCTTGCGGTCCATTACCGGAATCAATTGAATTTTACATTTGAGAGTCTCAAAGAAGCCCGAGAAGTTATCGAAAAACTCGACAATTGTTACTTTCAATGTTTAAGCTATGCAAAAGGTGCGGCATGTCTTAAAGATGGGGATCCCAAAGATGTTGTTGATCTTCAGGGCGATCTCAATAAGTGCCTTGGAGAAATTGAAAAACATCTGGAAAATGACCTCAATATTTCAGCTGCGTTAGCGCAGCTTTCGGATATCGTAGGTTTCATCAATGCCGGGCTGACTATGCCCCAAAAGAATACGCAGAAAAACATGAAAAACGCAGTTTTGTTTTTTAAAACGATCGATCGGCTTTTGGGGTTCGATATTGGTTCCGTCGATTCGATTCCAGACGATGTTAAAACAATGCTCGTGCAGTATTCGGAATCACGAAAAACTAGGAACTTTAAAGAATCGGATGCGTTACGTAAAGAGATCGAGAAACTCGGGTGGCTCGTTAAAGACGGCCGCCCCGGAGAACCGTCAACCGTGAAAAAGATCCGGCGTGTGTGGGATATAAAAAAATGAAAAGACGCGGATGGTTTATTACCTTCGAAGGACCGGAGGGGAGTGGTAAAAGCACTCAAATACAAGCTGCAGCTAAATTTTTACAAAAAAGTGGCTATACAGTAACTCTTCTCCGTGAACCTGGGGGAACGCGGATTAGCGAACGGATCCGGGAGATCCTTCTGGATAAACATTTGGGCGAGATGAATGCGGAAACCGAATTGTTTTTATATTTAGCGGCCCGGGCCCAGATCGTTCGTGAAAAGATCCTTCCTGCGCTTCAAAAAGGGAACGTGGTGATTTGTGACCGTTTTGAAGATTCGACCTTGGCTTATCAGGGTTTTGGCCGGAAACTCTCACAAAAAGTGATTGAACAGGCAAGCCGTCTGGTTCGGGGCGCTCTCCGGCCGGATCTTACTTTTGTCCTTGATATCGAACCTGTCAAAGGGCTTAAACGCGGAGGCCGCCATGACCGTATCGAGCGCGAAGCGATCAGTTTTCATCAAAGAGTGCGTCAAGGATTTTTGACGTTGGCGAAGCAAAACCCTAAGCGTATGGTTGTCCTTGATAGCGGGCGGCCGTGCGAGTGGGTGCGCCTTAAGATCCAGGAAAAGCTTGAACATGTCTTTGCAAAATAAATCCCAAAAATTAGCAGCCCGTATTTTAGAAACCCATATCCGACACGGCCGGTTGCCCTCTGCCTATATTTTTAGCGGCCAGGAAAACGCTGAAGGGTATTCCGAAATGATGTCCGAAGGGGATGCAGTGGATATTAAAGAGACATTTGCTATTGCACTTGCTTGTGCGCTTCAGAGCGGAGCGAAGAAGCTTTTTGCGGATCCAGAGGGCTTGATTTCAAAAAGGATCCGTGAACAAGCTCATCCGGATGTGCGATGGGCCGGTGCTGATCCCGCCGAGAAGTCCATTAAGATCGAAACGATCCGTGACATTATTCATTGGGCGTTCATGAAGCCTTATGAAGGGCTATGGAAGGTTTGTATCATAAAAGGAGCGGAGCGTCTTACGGAAGAAGGAGCCAATGCTTTTCTAAAAACTTTGGAAGAGCCCCCCCCACAAACTGTATTCTTACTTCTTGTTGAGAACCGGACACATCTGCTTGAAACGATCCAGTCCCGGGCGTTTGAGATCCGTCTAATGCCCCATTTTTCGGATGAAGGGGAGTTCTTTCCAGGAAGGATCGAAAAATTCCCGGTCCGAGAGATCTTTGATGTTTACCCGACTTTAGCTCGTGAAGAAGTAAAACAAAAGGTCGAAACTTTAATGAGAACGGTCCGAAACAACATCTATCAGGTCTCTCAGGGAGGCGAACCCCGGGAGGCTGAGACATGGCTGAAGGTCATGGACCTTCTCTATGATGCGCTTTTAGCCTTGGATGCCAATGCGAATCAAAAACTTGTAGCGACCCGGCTCGCGATGCAGCTTAAAAATCTTTTTCCCGGAGAAAAGGTCTTGGCTTAATGGAAAAAACCTATTACCTGACCACGCCGATTTATTATGTGAATGGAAAGCCTCATATCGGGCATGCTTATACGACGATCCTTTGCGATGCCTTTGCGCGTTATCACCGGATGCTCGGAGAAAATGTCTTTTTTCTGACCGGGACGGATGAGCACGGGATCAAGGTCCAGAAGGCGGCGACAGAACAGAAAAAAGAGCCGAAAGAGTTCGTGGACGGGATTGTCCCTCATTTTAAGGAGCTTTGGCGTCAGTTCGGGATCACCTATGATCGTTTTATCCGCACCACCGATGAAGATCATAAAAAGGTTGTCCAAAGCATCCTTGAAGACCTGGAAAAAAAGGGGGATATCTATAAAGCCTCCTATCATGGCTGGTACTGTCTCCCTTGTGAGTCCTTTTGGACCGAACTCCAGCTGAAGGATGGGAAATGCCCGGACTGCAACCGTGGTGTGGACAAACTCGAAGAGGAAAATTATTTCTTCAAGCTTTCGAAATATCAAGCCTGGCTGATCGATCATATCGGGAAAAACCCTGGATTTATCCAGCCGGAATACCGAAAGAATGAGATCCTTGCTTTTTTACGCGAACCGTTGGAAGACCTTTGTATTACTCGTCCGAAAGCGCGTCTAACCTGGGGGATCGATTACCCGGGGTCTAAGGATCATGTGATCTACGTGTGGTTTGATGCCCTTGTGAACTATATTACGGCGGCTTCTTACAAGATCGATGAAAAAAAGTTCAAAAAACTTTGGCCGGCGGATGTTCATATGATCGCCAAAGACATTCTCCGTCAGCATGCGATTTATTGGCCGATCATGCTGAAAGCTATGGGGGTTGAAATGCCGAAGATGGTGTTTGCGCACGGTTGGTGGAAGATCGGCGGCGCAAAAGTCTCCAAATCGGTGGGGAATATTGTGGATCCCGTGGAGATCATAAAAAAATATGGGGTTGATGCCTTCCGCTATTTCCTTTTGCGTGAACTGACGCTGGGCTTAGATGGAACTTATTCCGAAGATCTTCTTGCGGAACGTTACAACAGTGATCTGGCTAATGATCTCGGCAACCTCTGGCATCGTACGGCCTCGATGATCGAAAAGTATTTTGGAGGAAAAGTTCCTCAGGCCTCTTCAAATATTTTTAAAATCCCTCTTCTTCAAAACACTCTGAACCTTTGGGATGAGGTGACTCGCGCCATTTTGAATTATGATCCCCGGGAGGCTCTTGCAAAGGTCTGGAGCATCATTACGGCAGCTAATCAGTTTGTCGAAGAGAAAAAACCGTGGGTTCTTGCGAAAGATCCTGCAAAACAGCAGGAGCTTGCGGATGCACTGTATGCTTTGGCGGAGTGTGTCGCTCACATTGCAGTTCTTTTGCAGGCATTCATGCCGGCAACGGCTAAGACCATGCTAGGGCGCTTGAAGGTCCAAGCCTATCAGCATATCCGAAACGGCAAAGACTTCTGTAAAGCTTTTGTAACGGCTGAGACCCTGATTGAAAAAGGAGAGCCGCTTTTCCCGCGCTTGGATGAGAAGGTGTCATGATCCTTATCGACACGCATCTGCATCTTCATTTTTCCCAATATGACCAAGATCGCCCTGAAGTGATTCGTCGTGCCCTTGATGGGGGCATTCGCTATTTTCTTAATATTGGCACGGATCTTCAAGATTCTCAAAAAGCGATTGCCATCGCGGAACAGTATCCAGAGGTTTATGCCGCGATCGGGTATCACCCGCATGAGACTCAACATGCTCAGGATTTTGAACTTGAAAAACTGGAAAGGCTTTTAGATCATCCTAAAGTCGTTGCGATCGGAGAAGTAGGCTTGGATTATTTCCATGACCATTCACCCCGGGATGTCCAACGAAAGCTGTTCCAGACCTTTTTGGAATGGTATCAAAAGTATCAAAAACCGATCCTTATTCATTGCCGGGATGCTTATGACGATCTTTTAGGGATCCTGCAGGGATCCGCTCAAATGCCTTATCGAGGCGTCCTGCATTGTTTCTCTTCCGATGCAGAGACCATGGCGAAATTCCTCGATCTTGGATTTCATGTGGCTTTTGGAGGTGCCTTAACTTACAAAAAGAACGACGATCTTCGTGAAGCTTGCAAGCGTTGTCCTGCCGAGCGGCTATTGTTGGAGACAGATGCGCCTTATTTGGCCCCGCAAACCCGGCGAGGGCAGAGAAATGAGCCTTTTTACATGATCGAGACCGCAGAATATGCCGCGAAGCTTCGGGAGACAACGGTCGATATTATTGCGGCACAGACCACTGCAAATGCCAAGGAGCTTTTTAAATTATGCTGAAAGAGCTTTATCTTTTTTTTGCCAAAGAAAAGATCTATTTTTGGATCTTTTTAGGGGTCCTTGCATTTTATGGATTTCTTGCTATTCCGGAACGCCACGAAAAGATACCGCCCCAGGCTTCACAGGAGCTGCAAGCTTTTGAAAAGGCTGAAAAAAAGTGGAATCAAGAAATGAAAGACGAAAATGCATTTCAGAATTTTGCCAAAAAAGAGCCCGTTCTGGCTTTTCTGTTTGAAATCCTTTCCTTCGCATTTCTTATAATATTTTTTAGCGGACTTTTTGTGGATGGGGTTCTGTTGTTTAAGCGAACGTTTCGGAATTCTCTTGAAACCGAGCTAAGCCCGCCGGGGTCTAAACCTTGGCCGATCACGCTTCTATTCAAGGTGTTGATCCTGTTTGTCGCGGTCGGACTTTTGCTTGCGATGGTCTTTGGGATCCTTCAAGCGATGGCCCATTCTAAAAGTTCCGAAAATTTTTTTATGATCTTCCATACCGTGATCGTGGATCTCTTGTGCCTTTTTTTTGTGGTGACTTTTTTGAAAGAGATCGGCAGCTCTTGGAGAGAGCTTGGGTTCTATATCCCTTCCAAAGGGATTTTGAAAGAAGTCCAGGTTGGGTTGCTTGGCTATGTCGGGGTTTTGCCTCTCTTTGTCATCGTGCTGACCCTGCTTATCTTTATTGCTCAATTATTCGGTTATGAGCCACCTCCTCATCCTTTGGTCAATGTTTTTCTTGAAGAGGAAAAAAGATCGATTTTTCTTGTTTTCTTTTCGGTTTTTTTAGCCACTATTATTGGACCGATCATGGAGGAAATATTTTTCCGCGGGTTTTGTTATCCCATTTTTAAAGTCCGTTGGGGGAAAATTTGGGCGATGGTCGTAAGCGCGGCTTTTTTTGCGGGTATTCACCACACCGGATTTGTTTTTTGGCCGATCTTTGTCCTTGGCCTCGGATTGGCCTACCTTTATGAAAAACGGCGCTCTCTAGTTGCCTCGATCACCATGCATATCACACATAACGTCCTTTTTATTTCGTATTTTTTTCTCTCTAAGCAAATGATTGCGGCCCAGATTTTATTTCGATGATCTTTTTGATCGGTCTTTTGATTTTTATCGTTTCCATTACGGTGCATGAGGCTAGCCATGCTTTTGCGGCGCACCGGTTGGGAGATGATACGGCAAAGCAGGCCGGGCGGTTGACCTTGAATCCGTTCAAACATATCGACCCTTTTTGGACGGTCCTTTTGCCCGCAATCCTTTTTTTCTCGACCCAAGGCCGGTTTGCGATCGGAATGGCCAAACCCGTCCCGATCGATTTTTCTCATCTCAAAAAGCCAAAAAGCGATATGATATGGGTGGCTTTTGCAGGACCGCTGGCGAATATTATTTTGGCGGCTTTTCTGGCGTGGAGCTTTCATACTTGGAATTCTATTTACCTTTTATACGGAATTTATTTCAACCTGGGCTTGGCATTTTTTAATTTGATCCCAATTCCGCCTCTGGACGGATCCCGCATTCTGGCGGGGATGTTGCCAAGGAGCTGGGTATGGCGGTATTTGAGGATCGAAAAATTCGGATATCTGTTGATCCTTCTTTTTTATTTTTCAGGGATTTTAATGAAAGGGGTCGGCGGAGGGATCAATTTTTTTTGCCGATGGTGGGATTTGCCGGTTTTTTAATCTTGTTGAATGTAGAGAGGATCAACTTATGAAAAAAAATAAAGTTCCTTTTTCGCCGATCTGTTTCAAAGGGCGGACGCTTTATCTTTTAGATCAGCGGAAATTACCTGCCTGTGAACATTGGATCCCATGCCGGACCTCGCGAGCCGTCTGGAAAGCTATTCGTACGATGGTTGTTCGGGGAGCTCCTGCGATCGGCATTGCCGCAGGATATGGACTTTATTTGGGAATAGATGCTTTCAAAGGATCTCGGGAGGCTTTTCTGAGGAAGATTTTTAAAGAAGCCCGGTATTTAGATTCAGCCCGACCGACGGCCCGCAATTTAGCCTATGCGGTGGAAAGAATACTTCATAGGGTCTCATTGTCCTCAAGCGACCAGGTCCTGCATCTGAAAAAGATTGCGTTTCAAGAAGCCAAGCGGATCCATCAAGAAGACATCCTTTTGTGCCGGAAGATCGGACAGTATGGGGCTAAGCTTTTCAAAAAAAAGGATGCGATCCTGACTCATTGTAACGCGGGGGGATTGGCGACGTCCGGTTACGGGACAGCGCTGGCGGTTTTTTACGCGCTTCAAGAAAAAAAGATCCCATTTTCAGTTTATGTGGATGAGACACGGCCGCTTCTTCAAGGGGCGCGTTTAACCGCTTGGGAACTGACGAAAAGTAAGATCCCTGCCACATTGATCTGCGATAATATGGCCGCGAGCTTAATGCGGGCCGGAAAGATCACCGGGGTGGTCGTGGGAGCCGATCGGATCGCGATGAACGGCGATACAGCGAACAAGATCGGGACCTATGGAGTGGCTGTGCTGGCTAAAGCCCATGGGATCCCTTTTTATATTGCCGCTCCAAGCACGACCTTCGATCTTAAGGCCAAGACCGGAAAAGATATCCCGATCGAAGAACGACCCCACCGGGAAGTTTCTGAAGTTCAGGGGAAACAGCTTGCGCCCAAGGGGATGAAAATTTTCAACCCTTCATTTGATGTAACCCCGCACCGTTATCTTTCGGGGATCATTACGGAGGTGGGGGTGCTGAAGCCTCCGTTTAGAAGATCCATTCAAAAGATCAAAAAGGTCCTTTCTCCAAAACGATGAACGAGTTCGCTTTTATCGACTATCTAAAGAGAAAAGTCTCCGTTTCCAAAAAGATCTTGCTGGGGATCGGAGATGATGCGGCGTTGATCAAGCCGGGAAAGAACAGGCAGCTTGCGGTTTCCACGGATGTGATCGTCGAGAATGTCGACTTTATTATAAAGGAATTGAGCCCCGAGAAGATCGGACGGAAAGCTCTTGCGATCAATCTGAGCGATATGGCGGCGATGGGCGCAAAACCAATGGCCTTTGTGATCACAGTAGGGAAACCTTCTTCGATCTCATCGGCTTGGCTTGAACGTTTTTATCGAGGGCTTTTGAAGCTTGCGGAACAATACGGTGTTTCTTGTATTGGCGGCGATTTTTCTCGGTCTAAAGAATTCTTTGCGAATATAACGATTTTGGGAGAACCCTTTAATCAGCATGCGATCCGGCGCTCCGGAGCTTTGCCGGGGGATTGGATCGGCGTGACAGGTTCTTTGGGAGGGTCCCGCCTTAGCCATCATTATGACTTTACGCCGAGAGTTCAAGAAAGCGCTTATCTAACAAAAAATTTTTTTCTCACTTCCATGATCGATATTTCAGACGGTCTTGTTCAGGATCTTCAGCATATTTTAAAAGCTTCAAACGTTGCGGCAAAAATCGAATTAGATCAAGTCCCTCTATCGCGTGCAGCGATGAAAATAAGTAAAGGAAACCGTGGACAGGCCTTAAAAAGAGCACTGAGCGATGGAGAGGATTTTGAATTGTTGTTTACGGTGCCTTTCCGGCAGAAGTCTCTCCTTGAAAATCGCTGGAAGCAAAAATATCCTAAGATCCCACTGAGCTGGATCGGTAAAATTGAAAAAGGCAAACCCGTGATCCACTGGTTCCTGAAGAAGAAAAAAGTCTCTATCCCTAAACTTCTTCAAAAAGGGTATTCTCATTTTTGATATGAAAAAACAAACTGTTAAAACCGCATCACCGCAAGAGACGATCGAATTCGCAAAGCGATGGGCCAAACAGGTGAAGCCGGGCAGCGTTCTCTGTCTTGAAGGGCAGCTGGGGAGCGGTAAAACGACTTTTGTTAAAGGGCTTGCCGAAGGTTTGGGGCTAAAACATCCCGAACAGGTCAAGAGCCCGACTTTTGTGCTGATGCATATTTATAAAGCTAAAACGCCGCTTTACCATTTTGATTGTTATCGCCTGGATTCTGCCGAAGAGCTTGAGAACATTGGCTTCGAAGATTTTGTGGGAGATCCCCAGTCGATTGCTTGTATCGAATGGGCCGAAAAAGCCGCGAAAATCCTGCCCCCCGACGCCTGTCATATTCGCTTTGAGATCTTAGAATCGACCGAACGCTGTATTACGATTTCTTAAGCCGCCCTCTAGGGAAAAGGGTGCGAATTCAAAATATTCATATAAATCAATATAAATATGAAAAAAATGAATTGACTCTTTCCTTTGCCCCGCTAAAATACCCCCATGATCAAGAGTATCAAACAGTGGCCGAAAGGAGAGCGGCCAAGAGAAAAACTCCTTCAGAGAGGTTCTGAAACCCTCTCTGATGCCGAGCTTTTGGCGATCCTTTTCGGACATGGGATCCAAGGCCAAGATGCGGTCAGCTTCGCAAGAAGCCTTCTTCTCGAGTTCGGCGGGCTCCGAGGGCTTCTCCACCAGAAGCCTGCAGCCTTTGGGAAGATCAAAGGTTTAGGATCGGCTAAAACCGCTATGTTGGCGGCGGTACGGGAGATCGGATTGCGGCAACTTCGGGAAAAAATGATCGGTCAAAATTTCATCCGTAGCCCGCAAGCTGTAACCGATTATCTTACTGCGGCGCTTCGCGACCAAAAACGCGAAATTTTTAAAGTCCTTTTTTTAGATAAGACCCTGAGGATCCTTGGCGAAAAAGATCTGTTCTACGGGACGATTGACGAGGCGGCGGTGCATCCTCGGGAGATTGTCAAGGCGGCTCTGGAATATCATGCATCGAATTTGGTTCTGGTCCATAACCACCCATCCGGAAAGATCGATCCTAGCCGTGAGGATTATGAGATCACGCAAAAGATCAAAGCAGCATGTCAAACCGTTTCAGTTCGTGTGCTGGATCATATTATTATCGGGGAGAATCAGTATTTCAGCTTTTCAGAACGGAACTCCCTTTAAGAGCGGTTCCCGTTCAGGCAATTCATAAAAGCGGGGATATCGGTAAAATCGTTCAGGATATGGTCGGGCGGATCGTTTTGAAAACTTTGTCGCGTCCGCCCGTTAGTTAAAACGGCAATACTGCGGACCCCTGCTTTTTGGGCAGCTGCAATGTCGTATTCCGTATCTCCGATCACAAAGGTGCGGTCCTTCTTGAAAGGATAGCCTGCTACGGCCTCGGCATGCCGGATCCCTGCTGTAATGATCTTATGCCTTTCGCGGGCGTCTTTGCCGAAACCTCCGGCCTTAAAATAATGTTCGAGGGCCCCATGTTTTAACTTCATTCGGCCGGCACCTTCAAAATTGCCAGTTGCAAGCGCGAGAAATAAGTCCTCTCTTTTTGACAGATGTTCCAACAGATTAATGACGCCGGGCATCAGTTCGAAGCGTGTGGCTCGGCAGATCTGAGCTTCGAAGATCGTTTCATAACGAGCCATGAGAAGTTCAAATTCGTCGGGGGAAAGTAATCGACCGAGCTCGCGTTGGGCAAGTTCGTCGAAAATGGCGGGATCTGTTTTTCCGTGCGGATCGAGATCCCGCCAGGCGTTTGAGACCCCGAAAAGTTCTTCAAAGGCCTGTTCAAGTGCGATTTTTCCCACCCCTCCGGTTAAGAGGAGCGTGCCGTCGATATCGAAAAGAAGAAGCGTTTTTTCCATGAGGAAAGAATTCTAACACAATAGCGCATAAATGAATACGCTGGATCGGTGTTTTTGGCTTTGCGGGTTCGTGATAATGAAAATAAAATTTCTTAAAACAGATTTTCCTGATATGCTTTCCCCATGAATGAGCTCAAAAAATCCACCTGGTTTCCTTTAGCGGTTGTTTTTGCTGCTGTTTATTTTTTTTCCATGAATGGGCTTGGTGCATTGCCGGGCTTGGCGATCAGTTTCCTTCTTAAAGAAAAGATCGCTTTAACGCCGGCCGAACTTGCTTATTTCCAAGCGATCACGCTTATTGCCTGGGTGATCAAACCTCTATGGGGAGTCATTTCTGATCTTTACCCCATTTTTGGGTCCCGGCGAAAAGCGTATCTGATCCTAATGTCCTTTATCGCTGCCGGGGCTTGGTGCTGCTTGGCTTTGACGGCCGAATTTACTGCATGGATCCTTTTAATCTTTATCACGTTAGCCTATATGGCCTATGCCTTTCAAGATGTGGTCGCTGACGGGCTTATGGTCGAAACGGGGCAAGCTCTGAATATGACCGGGCAATTTCAATCGATCCAATGGACTTCGGTTTACATTGCGATGATCATTACGGCGCTTGTCGGCGGATGGATTGCTGGGCTGGCCCAAAAAGGGCAATTGACGTATTCGCTGATTTTCGGGATAACGGCTGTCTTTCCGATTTTAACAGCGATAATCGCTGCTTTTTTGATTCGAGAACCTTCCCGGGCGCATTTAGAGCAGGAAGCTAAGATCGGTCTCTCCGAGATTTTTCGTCACAAAGGGATTTGGGTCTTGGCCTCTTTTCTTTTTCTGTGGAATTTTTCGCCCTCATTTGGCGCGCCATTTTTTTATTATCTTGTCGATGGCCTTAAGTTCACCCCTTCTTTTTTGGGGGTTCTGCAGGCCGTGGCCAGTTTAGGAGGGCTTTTGGGAAGTGTCCTTTACGGCATTTTCTTTGCGAGGATCGGAATCCGTAAATTTTTAAAAATCGCGGTGCTTACGGGAGTGTTCGCAACCTTTTCCTATTTTGTTTATTTTATCCCTTGGCTGGTCGTCCACGTTAAGGCGCTTCAAGTGCTTGCACTTACAATGAATTTCATCCTTGGAACTGCAAGCGCTGTGATCTTTTTAACGCTTCTCAATTTGGCGGCTAAGACATCACCTCAATATGCAGGGGGGACGGTTTTTGCGCTTCTGATGTCTTTTTTCAATTTAGGGCAAATGGGTTCAAGCGCTTTAGGCGGATTTTTATTTCCGATCATCGGGCTTATACCTTTAATCATCGTTTCCGGTATTTTTTCATTTTTTGTGTACTTTTTAATCCCATATCTTCCCATCCAGGCTTCTGGAAGGTGATCGGTATGTCCCGGATTCGTCAAGCCATCGTTCCCTTTACAACCGTAGTCACTTTAGCGGTGTTTTTATGGGGAGGCTATTACTATTTCTGGATGCGACACGAATATTTGATCACAGCTTACTGCAATTGTCCGATTTGCATT